>DATBKR010000632.1:0-9215 GCA_036555805.1 Hyphomicrobiaceae bacterium
GGCCAGACCATTGCGCCGTTGACCAGCAGCATCAGCCAGAGCAGCGGCGTGAGGTAGGCGAGCACGCCGCACACCAGGTGCATGCGGCTGACCCAGTGCAGGCCGCCGGCCGCCAGGACGCGGATGTGCTGCAGGTTGCCCTGGCACCAGCGCCGGTCGCGGATGGCGAGGTCGATCAGCGTCGGCGGGCTCTCCTCGTAGCTGCCCGTGAGCTGCGGCAACATGTAGACATCCCACCCGGCGCGCTTCATCAGCGCGGCCTCCACGAAGTCGTGGCTCAGGATCATGCCGCCGAACGGCGGACGGCCGGCGAGGCGCGGCAGACCGCACGATTCGGCGAAGGCCCGCACGCGGATGATGGCGTTGTGACCCCAGTAGTTGCCGTCGCGGTCCGACCAGGCAGCCAGTCCGGTGCCGATCACGGGGCCGTAGAAGCGGGCGGCGAACTGCTGCAGCCGCGCGAACACGGTGTTGCGGTTGATGATCAGCGGCAGGGTCTGAATGATGCCTGCGTCCGGGTCGCTTTCCATCGCCGCGGCGAGCGCAACGATGGTGTCCGCCGTCATCAGGCTGTCGGCGTCGAGTACCAGCATGTGATCGTAAGTGCCGCCCCAGCCGCCGACGAAATCGGCGATGTTGCCGGCCTTGCGTCCGATGTTCCTGGGTCGGTGGCGGTAGTAGAGGTTCGCCGTGCCGGCAAGCTTGCGCCTGAGGTCCACGAACACGCGTTCTTCCGCCATCCAGACGTCGGGATCGGTGGTGTCGGAGAGCACGAACCAGTCGAAGGCGTGGGCGTGGGCGCCGTGCGGACCCGCCGCGATGTCCTCGATGATTGCCGCGAGCGTGCCGAACACGCGGGCGGGGTCCTCGTTGTAGGCGGGCATGACGACGGCCGTGCGCCGCGTGAGTTCCGCCCCCGCCTGCGGCTTGCTGCGAGAGCCGGCGAGCGCCAGCAGGCCGACGACGGCGTTCGTAAGCGCGAGGGAAATCCAGGAGAAGTTGACGACGAACAGGATCAACAGCACCCATTCCAGCGTCGTCACGCCGCCGACGGCGAGAACGCCGTACATCTCGCCGGCGCCGTAGGCGGTGAGCGCGATGGCGCCGGCGAAGACGACAAGACGGGCGAGCCCGACGCGCCAGCGCGAGCGGTGCGGGCGGGCCGGCGCCCGCGGCTTGTCGTAGCGGGAGAACGACTGCGTCGGCATCTCCAGCGGGTTGCGCTCGGGCATGGAGGCCAGCGCTTCCACGTCCGGAAACAGGTGGGCGGCGTCGGCGGGCTCGTGGGGATGCGGCCTGCGGAGAGGCGACGTCATTGAGTCCATCGGTAAAGCCAGATCTCGCTCATCTGTGCAGCGTCCTGCTTCAGTACCACGCGCAACTCAATCAGCGACTGACCGCTGGTGTCGAGGTCGAAGACCACCCGCATGCTGCCGTGCTTCGGTGTGCGATAAGTCCGCACCGAGTACACCTTACCGGCCGAGCACCAGATGGCAGGGGCGATGGCCGCGGCCTTGGCGGCGTCGGCCAGCTGCTCGCCCTCGAACTGCACGAGGATGCGGGTTTTGCCCTCCTCGCCCGAGATGCGCCCTATGCGCGAGGCCGTGGCGATGGCGCCGTCGGGCCGGCTCGGCGGGCGCCAGCTCCAGAACTGGCGGTAGGCGAAGTTGACCTCGGCCCCGGCAGCGAGTGCCGGCTTCGGCCGCCAGTAGCATGCGATGTTCTTGTTGTTCTGAGAGGCGGCCGGGATCTCCATGAGGGTCACCTCACCCGTACCCCACTTGCCGATCGGCTCGATCCACACCGAGGGGCGGCGCTGCCATTCGTTGTCGTCGTCGAGGAAGGCGGCGAAGGCGCGGTCGCGCTGGATCAGGCCGAAGCCTTGCGGGTCGCGGTCAACGAACGCCGAGACCTGCAGCCAGCCGCGGTTGGTCACCGGACGCCAGAGCCATTCGCCGCTGCCGGTCAGCATCTGCAGCCCGCCCGCCTCGTAAACCGCGGGCCGCATGTCGACCGCGGGCGGCCAGTCGAGCGGGCCGGCGAGGTAGGTGGCCTGAATCGGGGCGAGCGCGAAGTGGTCCACCTGCTTGCGCGTGAAGACGGTGCACTCGGTGTCGATCACCACCGCGTCGCCGGCGCGCAGGGTGAAGCGCACCGCGCCGGCAAGGCTGGGCGTGTCGACCACTGCGTGCATGACGAGCTGCATGTCGACGGGCTTCGGCTTCTCGATCCAGATGGCGCGGATCTGGGGCGATTCCTCGCCGATCTGGTCGGGCAAGCGCACTGTCAACGGACGCGAGATCGCGCCCCATACCTGGTTGGGGGCGATGGCCGAGACAATGCTGGCGTTAATGAGGCTCGCAACGGGGTTGAGCTTGCCGTCGCGCTCGCGGTGCAGGATGCGGAACCCGGTGAAGCCCAGCTGCGCCGAGGCGGGCGGCGTGGCCAGTTTGCCGAAGTCGAACTTGCCGGGGTCGTAGGCCACGCGTGATGCGCTGGCGCCCTCCACAGTATAAAGCTCCACCTCGCCCGGCAGGTTGCGGTTGCGATGCAGCGGCTCGACGGCAAATGCCAGGTTGTCGCCGGCCCAGATCAGCTCGGCCGGCTTGTAGCGGATGGCCGCGAGGTCCTCGGGAGAGGCGGCCGAAAGCGCCTCCAGGGAGGCGGGGGAGGGGGCCTTGTAGGATTCCGCGGCCAGGCTCCGCGCCATATCAAGCACCCTGGCGGCAGCGAAGATATCGGGCGGTGCGGTGGCCCCCGCCGCCTTGGCCGGCACCAGGGATTCTGCCACCAGGCCGGTCGTGGAGGCCGGCAGGCCAGGAAGCGCGATTCCGCCGAGCGCAAGCCCGAGCAGATCGCGACGATTCACAGAGGAAGGCTGCATGTCAGTCTTGATCCCCGGCGCGCTTTCCGTTCAGCCTGTGGAGCGCCGCGCGGGGGGGTGTGCCACAATCCTTGGTCTTTTCGTGGGCCGATGGACGAAATGCACAGGTGCGGCTCTTCGTATTATTGAATTGGGGCGGCAGGCAAGTGACGTGAAGCGCGACCGCGTGCGGCGGCAGCTGGGTAACGTTGCAAAAGGGTATCATGACCACTCTCGATCGGCGCAGACTGGCGATGGGGCTCGGCGCCCTTGCGGCTGTCGGCATGGCCGGGCCGCTACACGCACAAGGTGCCTTGCAGGCTGAAGCTCAACCCGAGCGCCGCCGGTTCGGTTTCAACGATGTCGCAGGACGGGCGCAGAAGCTTGCGGCCGCCCCGTTCGAGGCCAATGTGGCGCCGCTGCCGCAGGTGTTCGAGGCCATGGACTGGGACAAATGGCGGCAAATCCGGTTCCGTCCCGAGAAGGCCCTCTTGCGCGGGGGAGGCAGCAGGTTCAGCCTCCAGACCTTCCATCTGGGCTATCTATTCAACCGCCCGGTGACGATCAACGTCGGCCGGGAGGGCATCTTCACGCCGATCCCGTACTCTACCGACCTGTTCGACTACGGCTCCTTGAACCTGCCGCGGCG
Organism: Hyphomicrobiaceae bacterium; assembly: GCA_036555805.1. Classification (GTDB taxonomy): domain Bacteria; phylum Pseudomonadota; class Alphaproteobacteria; order Rhizobiales; family Hyphomicrobiaceae; genus AWTP1-13. The sequence goes on from DATBKR010000632.1 coordinate 3,513, forward strand.
GCTGCCCATCGACCTCGGCTTCGCCGGCTTCCGCATCCACTACCCCCTCAACGACCCCAAGGAGAGCGACGAGCTGATCTCGTTCCTGGGCTCGAGCTACTTCCGCTGGCTCGGTCGCGACCAGAAATACGGCCTCTCCGCGCGCGGCCTCGCCATCAACACGGGCAAGCTCGACAACAATGAGGAGTTCCCCTTCTTCCGCGAGTTCTGGGTCGATGCCCACGACGGCAAGTCGGAGGTGGTGACCATCCACGCACTGCTGGACAGCCCCTCGGCTACCGGGGCCTACCAGTTCGACGTGTATCCGGGACAGTATACCACCCTGGAGGTGACCGCCCGCCTGTTTGCGCGCAAGACCGTCGACCGCCTCGGGCTCGCCCCGCTCACCTCGATGTACTTCCTGGGCGAGAACGACCGCCACCTCAACGACCGCAACAAATACGACGAGTTCAGGCCGGAGCTGCACGATTCCGACGGCCTCTTGATGCAGATGGCAAGCGGCGAGTGGATATGGCGCCCGCTCAAGAACCCGCTGATCCAGGAGGTGCAGCACTTCGAGGCCAAGAGCGTCAAGGGTTTCGGCCTGATGCAACGCGACCGCCGCTTCGAGAGCTACCAGGACATCGAGCTCAACTACGAGCAGCGGCCGAGCTACTGGGTCGAGCCCACCAGCGACTGGGGCGACGGCGTGGTCGAGCTGGTCGAGCTGGCGACCAAGGACGAGGCGGCCGACAACATCGTCGCGGCTTTCGTGCCGCGCGCGCCGCTGGACGCGGGCAAGGACCTCTCGTTCTCCTACCGGATGCACGCCCTCGATGCCGGGCTCGACCTGCACCCGCTCGCCTACGTGGTTAACACGTTCTCCGCGCCGGCGCGGGCGCTGGGCTCGGCTGAGGTCAACAAGGCCCTGACGCGACGTCTCATCGTCGATTTTGCCGGCGGCGACCTCGACTACTTCCTGCAGGACCCGGGCTTGGTGCAGGTGGAGACCGCGGCGCGCAGCGCCAAAGTGGTGCGGAAGCTCGTGGTGCCGAACCTCGCCATCAAGGGCATGCGCACGATGTTCGACGTGGAGTTCGAGAAGGACAGGGTGGGTATCGTCCAGGCCACGCTGCGGTCCGGCGGCAAGCTCCTCACCGAGACCTGGTCCTACGCCTGGCGCTTCTACGACTTGTGAGGATGCGGACTGGCGCAGCCGACGCACGCAGCCGAGCCGGATCAAACGCCGAGGTAGGCCGATTGGACCTCGGGGTTGGCGAGGAGGTCGCGGCCGGTGCCGGCGAGGACGACCGAGCCGGTCTCCAGCACATAGCCGCGGTCGGCGATGGAGAGGGCGGCGAAGGCGTTTTGCTCGACCAGAAACACCGTGGTGCCGGACTCCTTGAGGGCTGCGATGGCGGCTAGGATCTGATCCACCAGCACCGGCGCCAGGCCCATGCTCGGCTCATCGAGCAGCAGCAGCGCCGGGCACCCCATCAGGGCGCGGGCGATGGCCAGCATCTGCTGCTGGCCGCCCGACAACTCGCCGCCGTGACGCGATCTGAGCTCTCTGAGGGCCGGGAACAGGGCATACATGCGCTCCATGTCGGCTCCGATGCCGTCGTCGCGCCGCAGATAGGCGCCGAGGCGCAGGTTGTCGGCCACCGACAGGTCGCCGAAGATCTGGCGCCCCTCGGGCGACTGGGCGATGCCGGCGGCAACGCGCGCGTGCGGCCTGGCGCGCGTGATGTCGGCGCCCTTGAAACGGATCGTGCCCCCGCTCGCCGGCTGCACGCCCGAGATGGCCCTGAGCAGCGTGGTCTTGCCCGCCCCGTTGCCGCCCACCAGGGCCACGATCTCGCCGCGGCGCACCTCCAGGCTCACCTCACGCAGGGCCTGGATGCGCCCGTAGCGGCTGGAGAGGCGGTCAACCTCGAGCATTGCCGTCAGCATTGGCCGCCCCCGTTCCACGCGATGCGCCCTGCGAGCCGAGATAAGCACGGATCACGTCTGGGTTCGCGCGCACCTCGGCCGCGGTGCCCTCGGCGAGCTTGCGGCCGCGGTCGAGCACCAGGATGCGGCCGGAGATCTTCATCACCAGCTTCATGTCGTGTTCGACCAGTGCCACCGTGACGTTCTGGCGCGCGATCGCCTGGATCAGTCGTTCGATCTCCTCGGTCTCCACCGCGTTGCAACCCGCGGCTGGCTCGTCGAGGAGGAGGAGCTTGGGCTCGCTGGCCAGCGCACGGGCGATCTCCAGGCGCTTCAACGCACCGTAGGGCAGACCGCCGGCGATGCGCTCCGCGTCCTGCCCGAGGCCGACAAACTTGAGGAGTCCGCGCGCCTTGTCGGCACAGTCGCGGTTGGCCCGGCGCACCGACGGCAGTCGCAGGGCGTGCGCCAGCAGGCTCTTGGGCTCGTGCCGGTGGCGCCCCACCATGACGTTCTCCAGGGCCGTCAGCCGGAAGAACACCTGCAGGTTCTGGAACGTGCGCGACAGGCCGAGCCGCGCCAGCCGGTGGGGCTCAAGGCCGGTTACGTCGTGGCTCCCGAATCGGATGCGGCCCCGCTCCGGGCGGTTGATGCCGGAGATGACGTTGAACAGCGTGGTCTTGCCCGCGCCGTTGGGGCCGATGATGGAGAAGATGCCCCCCTCGGGGATGTCGCACGTCAAGCCGTCGATGGCGGCGATGCCGCCGAAATTGATGGCAAGCCCTTCCACCGCGAGAAGGCTCATGCCGATCTCTTTTCCCCTCTTCGGCCCAAGCGGGCCGCGAGCGCCGGCAAAATGCCCGCCGGCAGGAAGATCATGATGAGCATCATGGTGAGGCCCAGCACCACCTGCTCGTAGTCCTGCAGGACCGACAGCACCTGGGGCAGCGCGCGCAAGATCCCCGCCCCGACGACCGCGCCGAGGATCGACCCCATGCCGCCGAGTACGCTCATGGTCACAAGCTCGATCGAATGCAGGAACCCCGCCGAGGATGGCGAGATGTAGCCGTCCGAGAAGGCCGCCATGGAGCCGGCGAGGCTCGCGTAGCCGGCCGACAAGGTGAAGGCGGCGAGCTTGTAGCGCGCCACCTCGACGCCCGCGATGGCGGCGGCGACCGAGGAATCGTGCAGCGCCTTGAGGGCGCGCCCCGTGGGGCTGTCGACCACGTTGAGGGCGAGCCAGATACCGGCAAGGAGCACGCTGGCGCTCGTCCAGTACCACATGCGCGAGCCGCGGATCAGGAAGCCGAGCACCGAGAGGCGCGGCACGCCCATCCCGTCCGGGCCCCCGGTCCAGGCCACCTCGTTGGTGAGCACCATGGTGACGAGGAAGCCGAAGCCCAGGGTAGCCACGGCCAGGTAGTGGCCGCGCAAGCGCAAGATCGGGCGGCCGGCGAGCCAGGCGACGGCCACGCTGAGCAGGAGGCCCGCGAACAGGCTTGCCAGCGGCGGGATGCCGAGGCGCGTGGGGCCGATGGCCGCGGCGTAGGCGCCAAGCCCCCAGAACGCGGCGTGGCCGAGGCTGACCTGGCCGGCGAACCCCATCAGCAGGTTGAGGCCCACGACAGCGAGCGACGCGATGAAGATGCTGGCACCGATCTCGTAGTAGAAGGTGGAGGGGAAGGCCGCGGGCGCCACGGCGATGACGGCGGCAAGCGCGAGCATCGGGAGGAGCCGGGAGCGGGCGAGCGCCTCGATCACCTCGCTACACCCTCTCGGCCCGGCCGCGGCCGAACAGGCCGTTGGGCAGCACGAGCAGAGTCCCCAGGATCACCAGGAAGGCGATGGCGTCCTTGTACCTGGAGCTGATGAGCCCGGCGCTCAGCTGCTCGCTCACACCCACCACGAAGCCGCCGATCACGGCCCCCAGCGGGTGGCCCATGCCCCCCAGCATGGCGGCGGCAAAACCCTTGAGCGCCAGCAGAGTGCCCACATCGTAGCTGGTCAGTGTGATGGGCGTGATCAATACGCCCGCCAGCGCACCCAGCGCCGCGGACAGCGCGAACGACAGGGCGATCATGCGGTCGGTGTCGATGCCGACGAGCCTGGCCGCCAGCGCGTTGCTGGCGGTGGCGGCGACGGCCTTGCCGGCCAGCGTGCGGGAGAAGAACTGCCACAGGAGCGCGAAAGCCACCGCCGCGCCCGCCATCACCCACACGCTCTGCGGCAGCAGGGTGGCGCCGAGCAGGTGGAGGGGCGCCTCACCCGTGAAGGCGGGAAAGCGGTGGTACTGCTTGTCGAAGACGATCTGCGCCGCCCCGCGCAGGAAGATGGAGGCGCCGATGGTGATGATGATGAGCGCCACCACCGAGGCCCCGCGCGCCGGCGCGATCGCGAACCTGTGCAGCGCGAGCCCCACGGCCACGGCGGCGAGGATCGCCAGCGGCGCGGCGAGCCACAGTGGCAGGCCGGCGGAATAAAGAAAGAAGGTGGCCATGCCGCCGATCATCACGAACTCGCCCTGGGCGAAGTTCACGACCTCGGAGGCATTGTAGATGATGGTGAAGCCTAGCGCGATGAGCGCATAGATCGCGCCGACGGTGAGCCCCGAGAACAGGAACTGCATCAGCTCTGGCATGGGCGGCGCGTTTCCCGGCTGCGCGTCAGAGCGAGCAACGGCGAGCCCGCCGCCTCCCCGGCTCCAACACCGGAGTATTGTGACTCCGAACAGATCGTACCGTGTCATTCCGGCGCTTGTCGCCGGAATCCATCTCACCGCTTGCGCCGGCGCATGCTGTCGGCTGGATGCCGGGGACAAGCCCCGGCATGACAAAAAGCCAGAGCGAAGCATCCGAGACAGAGCACGAGCTGTTACCGCAGCAGCGTCCAACCGCCGTTCTTCACCTCGAGCATGCGGAAGGCGGAGAGGTCGAGGCCCATGTGGTCGGCCGGCGACATGTTGACGACGCCGCCGGTGCCGATGAAGCCCTTGGTCTTCTCGATCTCGTCACGAATCTTCTCGCCGTCGAGGACGCCTGCGCGCTTGATCGCCTCGATCAGGATGTTGAGGCCGTCGTAGGCGTGGCCGCCGAAGGTCGAGACCGGCTCCTTGGCGTAGGCGGTGTAGTCCTTGGCGTAGCCGACGACGATCGGCTTCTGCGGGTCGTTGTCGGGCAGCTTGTCGGCGACGAGCAGCGCCGCGGCCGGCAGCCGCACGCCTTCCGCGGCATCGCCGGAGGCATCGATGAAGGCCTTCGAGCCCACGCCATGGTTGTGATAGAGCGGCACGCTGAAGGCGAGCTGCTTGAAGTTGCGCGTGACGACCACCGCAGCCTGCCCGAAGCCCGCGTTGAGCACAGCCTGCAGGCCGGGCTTGGACTTTATGTTGGTGAGCTGGGGCGTCATGTCGGTGTCGCGCGGCCCGTAGGTCTCGTCGGCCACGATCTCGATGCCGTAGTTGCCCACCACCTTCTTGCACTGCGCCTGCATGGACTTGCCGAACGCGTCCGTGCCCGAGATCAGGCCGACCTTGGTGATGGACCGCGCCTTCATGTCGGTGAAGACCTTCTCGCAGGCCATCTTGTCGGTGTGCGGGGTCTTGAAGCAGAACTTCTTGACCGGGTCGATGATGACCACGGCGCCGCCAAGTGAGATGAGCGGCAGCTTCGCCTCCTCGAATACCGGGCACATGGCCATGGTGTCGCCGGTGGTGGAGCCGCCCACCTGGGCGATCACCTTGTCCTCCTCGATCAGGCGCGTGGCGAACTGCTTGGCCTTGGCGGCCTCGCCGCC
>DATBKR010000633.1:0-3153 GCA_036555805.1 Hyphomicrobiaceae bacterium
GCTTCTCGACGGCCCTGCTCCCGTGTACGATCCGTGCGCTCTGACAGGGGGCGCTCAGTTCGGCTCTCTTTTCCGCTTTCGGGTCGCTCCCCGATGCGGTTGCGGGCGCTACTTTTGTCTCGTTCGCGCCAGACGGTGCGCCAGCGCTCGCGCTCGCCGTACCAAGACCGACCTCTGTAATAGCGGTCCCAGTACGTGTCGAAGGAGAACACGACGACGGGTAGGCCGATGCGCGGTCCGTACTCCACAATGGTCGCACGCCGCCCATTATAGAGGTAGGACAGCTCGTCTCCCGGCACCCAGCCCCGCGCATCGCGCCAGCTCACGTCGCACCACCGATAGGCGCGAAGGCAACCGTGGACGTTCACTCGCACGTCGGAGGGGATGCTGTCGACGACAGGAAAGTCGAACGCCGGCCCTGCCCGCAGGTTGGCGGGCTCCGTGGTTACAGCTGAAAGTGCCAACGCAAGATTCGGCGCGATGGCAAGCCCGGTCACGAGGGCGCTCAATCCAACGGCTAAGCGTTTCATGACTTGCTCCGTTTGCGCAGCGCAGAGCGTGCGCGTTGTCTCGTAGCCTCAGTTAGAAGCGCAAAACGCATTGCCGCCGTAGATCGTTCCGCAACGATCAGCATGCAGGCTTATGGATCGGAGGAGCAATACTTGCTTGCGCGAATATTCAGCGCATTGCGACATGGGGGCGGCGAGCTTGGCATTCCGCGTCAGCGAACGGCGCAATACTCATAGGATGCCTGGGTCACCGAGGCGTGTGCAGATGGAGCGGCGCAGTGTCCGAGTTCGTCCGATCCCGCAACGTGAGGGCGACGTTCATCTCGCGTTCACGGAACCGCGCACTGAGGGCGGGCGTTCACAACCGCGCCGGGGTGTTCCGCAATAATCAAAGGAGACGAAGATGAAGACCCTAGGTAGCTTGGCAGCCACGGTCCTTCTGGCGCTCGCCGTTCCCGCACTTGCTCAAAACACTACAACCACCCCTAAGAGCAGCGCGACGAAGACGAGCCAGGCCGATTGCACGGCGGCCTGGAGCAAGGCCGACACCACAAAGTCGGGAAGCCTGTCGCAGAGCCAGGCGCGAGGCATCGTGACCGACTTCAAGGCGGCCGACACCAACAATGACGGCAAGCTTTCGCGGACCGAGTTCACAGCGGCTTGCGACAAGGGCCTCGTCATGGCGTCCGGCGCCACTGGCAGCGGTGGGCGTGGCATGACCGGCAACGACGAGCCAAGCTCGACAACGAAACCGGGTGGTAAGGGACCCGCGAAGTAGTTGACTTGCTACGGGGTCCGGCGGCTTGGCCGACGGGCCCCATTCGATGGGTACGCAATACTGGAGCGACGCCCTCCCTTGGGCGCTCGTTCTCGAATCGAGCGGCGTCCTCACGGTCCACCGTGCGTCTATTCGCCGCGCGGATCGCAGCACCCCGATCCGAGGAGCGGACGTTTATTCGAGGAGCGGGCGTATAGCGACAGATCCGGACAAGTTCCGTGGACGTTGCCCGCGGCGTGAAGCTGCTGATCGAGCGGGTAGACCTTGGGCGCCGCCGAAACAGGAAGAGGGCGATGGCACGCACAGCGGTTGTCACGGGCGGCGTAACGGGCATCGGCGCCGCCACCTGCAAAGCCCTGAAGAGGGCTGGCAATCAAGTGGTGGCCACGTTCTACGGCAATGCGCCGGACGCGCGGAGATTCCACCAGGAAACGGGGATCCCCGTCTACGAGTGGAGCGTCGCCGATTTCGAAGCCTGCCAGCGCGGCGTCGCCGAGATCGTCAAGGCCGTCGCCCCAATCGACATCCTCATCAACAATGCCGGCATCACGCGCGACGCGACCCTGCACAAGATGACGTACGAGCAGTGGCGCGCGGTGATCGATGTCGATCTCGGCGGCTGTTTCAACATGTGCCGATCGGTCATCGCAGGGATGCGTGAGCGGCGGTTCGGAAGAATCGTGAATATCAGCTCGATCAACGGACTTGCCGGCCAGTTCGGCCAGACGAATTACGCCGCTGCCAAGGCCGGCATCGTCGGCTTCACCAAGGCGCTCGCCCTGGAAAGTGCAGGCCGGGGGATCACCGTCAACGCGATCGCGCCCGGGTATACGGACACGGCGATGGTCGCTGCAATGCGCCCGGACATCCTGAGCAGGTTCGTGGCCTCGGTGCCGGTCGGGCGTCTTGCCAAACCAGAGGAGATCGCGCGCGGCGTCGCCTTCCTCGCGAGCGACAACGCAGGATTCATCACGGGCGAAACCCTCTCGATCAACGGCGGCAAATACATGCAGTAGGCGGACGCTGGCAACGAGGGAGATTGCGACGAGCGAAGTCGGCAAATAGCAGGCGCTTCGTTACCCGCTGTTCCGGGGACGAGGATCGCGATCAGGTCTCAACGCGTGGCTGTCCGGAGGTTTCGCGCCAAAGGTTGATTGCCCCGCCGGCCAGGATGATCGCGCGGTCGCGGCTCGATAGCGAAAGCCTCAAGACCAGCGTCCAGGTATCGCCCCGCTCGGAACGGATCCTCACGGTCAATGTGCTGTCGCGTTCGACCGCTCCTCGCCAGCCTTCGATCACGATCCGGTCGCGAGGTGCAAGGCGCCCGTACTGGCTGGCATCGGCCAATACGAACGGTACGACCCCGTAGTTGACAAGGTTCTGCCGATGGATGCGGGCGTACGACTTGGCGATCACCGCACGCAAGCTGAGGTACCGGGGCGCGATGGCTGCGTGCTCGCGGCTGGAACCCTGGCCGTAATTCTCACCGGCAACGATGGCGTGATGGCCCGCTTTGAGAGCCTGCCGCGAATAGTCGCGGTCGATGGGCCGGAACACGAATTCTGAGATCTTGGCGATATTGCTGCGGTAGGGCAGCACCGCAACTCCGGCCGGCATGATCTCGTCGGTCGAGATATGGTCGCCTACCTTGAGCAGGATCGGAAGCTCCGTGGCCTCCGGCAGCGCGTCGAACTTCGGCAGGCTCTTGATGTTCGGCCCCTTCAGAAGCTCGACCCGGGACGAGCGGGCCCGATCCGGCGCCGCGAACATCGCCGTGTTCATCATCGGGTGCTCGCCCTCGCTCACGCGAGGATAGGCCAGCCCTAGGGTTCGAGGGTCGGTAATCCGACCGGTCAACGCCGAGGC
>DATBKR010000634.1:0-4554 GCA_036555805.1 Hyphomicrobiaceae bacterium
GCTGGTCCTCACCGGCACCGGCGACGTACTGGAGCCGGAGGCGGGCGTGACCGGCATCGGCTCGGGCGGCAACTACGCCCTGGCCGCCGCCAGGGCACTGATGGATACCGACCTCGGGGCCGAAGAGATCGCCCGCAAGGCTATGGCGATTGCTGCCCAGATCTGCGTTTACACCAATACGAACGTGACCATCGAGGCGCTCGACAGCAGCAAATGACCACGCCGGGAAATCCCTTGCAGGCGGAGCCCCCCGTCTATCGGTTCCGGGCCATGGCGGCGCACGGCCTGGAGATGGTGGGCGCCTGGCCGGCGCGCTGCCACGCCCGGCATTGGTGGGAAAATCCCCGCGAGCGGCACGTGGACACGCCCGATGGCCGCGCCCTCATCATGATGCGCGACGATCCGACAGTGGGGTGAGGCGATGCTGCAGGACGCGGATCTCGACGCCGCCGTTGCGGAAGGGATCGTGACGCAGGCCCAGGCTGCGGCCCTGCGGGATCTGGCGCGCCGGCGCGAGCGGGAGCGTGCGGTCGCCCTCGGGCACGAGGAGCGGTTCCGCTTCATGCGCGGCTTCAACGACGTGTTCTTTGCCATCGGCGTGGTGCTGTTCGTCGTCGGCTTCCTCTACTTCACGGCGCGCGCGGCCACCGGCTTTGTCATAACGGCCGCGGTGGTCTGGGGGCTGGCGGAGGTGCTGGTCGCGCGCCTGCGCCTGGTGCTGCCCGGCATCCTGCTCGCCAGCGCCTTCGTCGCGCTGGTGTTTCTCGCCGCGGTCCGGGTGCCTGTGGAGTCCACCCTCGCCTCCGAGATGTGGCTGCGGCCGATGCTGCCGCCCGCCAGCATGCTGGACGCGCTGCGCTTTTACCCAGGGGGACCGCTCGCCTTCACCGCGCGGGGGTTGATCGCAACTGCGGCGGCCGCGGCGTTCTACTGGCGCTTCAAGCTGCCGTTCGCCCTGCTTCCGCTTGCCGCGAGCCTGATCGTCGCTGCGGTGGGCGTGGCGAGCTTCCTGATCCCGCAATCCGTTTCGGTGCCGGACTCGGCCGTGCTCCTCATCTGCGGCCTCGGCGTGTTTGCCGCCGCCATGAGCTTCGACGCCTCGGACCGTGAGCGGCTCACCCGGCGGGCCGACTGCGCGTTTTGGCTGCATCTGCTGGCGGCGCCCGTGATCGTCCACTCGGTCATCCGTCTGGTGACGCCCGGCCTCGTCGGCTCCTCCCGGCACTTCGGCATCCGTTTTTCGCCGATCATGACGAACGAGCTGGCCCTCGCCACCGTCCTGATCGTGGCCCTGCTCGCGATCGTGGCCGTTCTCATCGACAGGCGAGCGCTGCTCGTGTCCGGCCTTGCCTACCTCGGCGGCGCGGTCGGCTATGCCCTGACCGGGGCCGCCGTCGACAGCGGACCGGGCTTCACCGTCGCCGCCACGCTCGTCATCCTCGGCGCACTTGTGCTAACGCTCGGGGCCGGCTGGGTGCCGCTGCGCCGGCGCCTGCTGGCCTTCCTGTCTCCGGCAATCTCCAACCGGCTCCCGCCCGTGCCCGCGCGGCCTTGACCAGACCATGACCAGCTTCTCCCCCCGCGAAATCGTCTCCGAACTCGATCGTTTCATCGTCGGCCAGAAGGACGCCAAGCGCGCCGTCGCCATCGCGCTCAGGAACCGCTGGCGGCGCCAACAGCTGCCCGAGGGCCTCAAGGAGGAGGTGCTGCCCAAGAACATCCTGATGATCGGGCCCACGGGCTGCGGCAAGACCGAGATCTCGCGCCGCCTGGCCAAGCTCGCCGGCGCCCCCTTTCTCAAAGTCGAGGCCACCAAGTTCACCGAGGTCGGCTACGTCGGCCGCGACGTGGATTCCATCGTGCGCGACCTGATCGAGGTGGGGATCGCCCTGGTCCGCGAGACCAAGCGCCGCGAGGTGCGGGCGCAGGCCGAGAAGAACGCCGAGGAGCGCGTGCTCGATGCGCTGGTGGGTGCCGAGGCACGTTCCGCGACGCGCGAGGACTTCCGCCGCCGGCTCAGGGCCAACGAACTCAACGACCGGGAGGTGGAGGTGCAGGTGGCCGAGAGCGGTCCGCAGCTCCCCACCTTCGACATCCCCGGCGGCCAAGTCGGCATGATCAACCTGAACGAGATGCTGGGCAAGGCGTTCGGCCAGCGCACCAAACCGCGCCGCATGACGGTGGGGGCCGCCTACGAAGTGCTGCTCGCCCAGGAGGGCGATAAACTGCTCGACCAGGACCAGATTGTGCAGGAGGCGATCCGCAGCGTCGAGAACGACGGCATCGTGTTCCTCGACGAGATCGACAAGATCTGCTCGCGCTCGGAAGGCGGCCGCATCGGCGCCGATGTGTCGCGCGAGGGCGTGCAGCGCGACCTCCTGCCCCTGCTGGAGGGCACCACCGTATCCACCAAGCACGGGCCCGTGAAGACCGATCACGTTCTGTTCATCGCCTCGGGCGCCTTCCATATGGCCAAGCCCTCGGATTTGCTGCCCGAGTTGCAGGGCCGGCTGCCGATCCGGGTGGAACTGAGGCCGCTTACCAAGGACGACTTCCGCCGCATCCTGGTGGAGCCGGAGGCGAGCCTCATCAAGCAGTACGTGGCGCTGATGGGTACGGAAGGCGTGGAACTCAGGTTCACCGACAGCGCCATCGACGCGGTGGCGGCCATCGCCGCCCAGGTCAACGCCACGGTCGAGAACATCGGCGCCCGCCGGCTGCAGACCGTGATGGAGCGGGTGCTCGACGAGATCTCATTCGACGCCACCGACAAGGGCGGCGAGGCGATTTCGATCGATGCCGCCTACGTCGAGGCGCGCGTCGGCGACCTTGCCAAGAACGCCGACCTGAGCAAGTTCATCCTATAGCCGACCGCCGACCATCGCCGTGCGGCTGCCGCGGGTGGACGCAGGGCGCACACGAAGTCGGCGATCACGCAGCGAGCGGTCGCGGCTCTGCTGCCTTGTTCGGCTCGCCCGGCGCGGCTTTGCCGACGACCTGGATCGCCGGCCCGGTGGGTGCAGGCGGCGGCGCTGCGGCCACGCCACAGAGGCGGGCGCAGTCGGCCACCAGGCGGTTGTATGCGTGCTCGGCCGATGCAATCTTCAGCGCGGTGTCCGCCTGCAGTGCTGCCAGCTCCGCGCCGCGCGACAGGTCCTCGCGGGCGCGGCGCATCACAAGCTCCCACTCGCGTTCCCGTTCGAGCTTCCGCGCCGTGCCCGGCGACGCCGTATCCGCGGCATCGGTGCGCCGCACCTCGGGCCGTCGTCGGTCGATCCGGGTAATGAGGCTTGCAAGTACCGCCAGTCCGATCAATATGGCGGCCCACGCGAACACCTCTCCCCACAGGCCACTCACATGCTGCATGATGGTGAACATTGCACGATGGTTGGTGCGTCAGGGCGACGAGTCGACCCGATGCTGTAGTCGATCGAAATTGCGGAGGTCTTAACGCGTTAGCGACAATGTAGCGCTGTGGTAACGTTTGTGAAGGGCCGCACGTTTCAAAATCCCGCCGTCATGGAAGCCGCCAAGGGCCGCAACTTGCAAAAGATGCGACATCAGCCTTCGAAGATTCGCTCACGAGCCGTCGAACTGGCCATGATGCTGTTCATGGCGGCCCTGCTTTGCCTGGTGGCTGCGTTTCTCTAACTAACGGCGGGCAAGCGATCCCGGCGCCTCGCGCGCCGGTACACGCAGAAGGCCTGCCTGCACGGCCCGATCGGCCGATCAGGCAACTCCGACGCGGCGGCGGATCTCGTCGGCTCCCACACCCCGCTCCCGGAGCGATCTCAGACTGGTGTCGCGCGCGCCCTTGGAGAGCTTGCGGCCGTCGCTGTCCTCGATCAGCCGATGGTGGCGGTAGACGGGCTCCGGCAGGCCGAGCAGCACCTGCAGCAGCCGGTGCAGGTCGGTCGCCGCATAGAGGTCGCGACCACGCGTGACGTGGGTCACGCCCTGCCAGGCGTCGTCCACAACCACTGCCAGGTGATAGCTCGTGGGCACGTCCTTGCGTACGACAACGGCATCGCCCCACCGCTCGGGGCGGGCCTCAACCCTCTGCGGCGCGCCGCCGGGGTCGAGTTCCACGAACGCAAGAGGCCGCCCGCGCAGGATGGCGGCTGCCGCGCGCAGCGCGGCGGCCATATCGATGCGCCAGGCAGGCCGCCGGCCGGCAGCCCGCGCATCGTCGATGTCGCGCTGCGGGCGCCCCTTCCACAGCCCCGGATAGAGCGGCGCGCCGTCCGGGTCGCGTTCGCCCCGGCGTACGGCGACCTCCATCTCCGAGCGCGCGGCGAAGCAGGGATAAAGGAGCCCCTGGAGCCGCTGGGCGGCCGACCGGTAGGCCGGCATGCGGGACGACTGGAACAGGACCGGCTCCTCCCAGTCCAGCCCGAGCCAGCGCAGGTCCTCGAAGATGCCCGCCACGAACTCGGGCCGTGTGCGGGCCGCGTCAATATCCTCCATGCGCAGCAGGAAGCGCCCGCCTGCGGCCCGCGCCTGCTCGTAGCCGACGAGCGCGGACAGCGCATGGCCCAGGTGCAACTCGCCGTT
>DATBKR010000635.1:0-6471 GCA_036555805.1 Hyphomicrobiaceae bacterium
CACTCGGTCGTACTCACGCCGCCCGCAGCGCCCCGTCGCGCGCGTCGGCCAGGACCATGTCCGCGGCCTTCTCGGCGATCATGATGGTGGGGGCGTTGGTGTTGCCCGAGGTGAGGTTGGGCATGATGGAGGCGTCGGCGACGCGCAGGCCGGCGAGCCCGTGTACGCGCAGGCGGGCATCCACCACGGCCCTGGCGTCGCTCCCGCTCCCCATCTTGCAGGTGCCGCACGGGTGGAACACGGTGGTGGCGTACCCCCGCGCGTAGGCCATCAGCGCCTCGTCGGTGGCAGCCTCCGGTCCCGGCAGATGCTCGCGCACCACGTGCCGGGCAAACGCCGGCTGGCCCGTCACGCGCCGCACCAGCTTCATGCCGTCGAGCAGCACGCGGCGATCGGTCTCCGCCGCCAGGTAGTTGGAGACGATGGCCGGATGCGCTGCCGGGTCGGCGCTCTTGATGGCCAGCGTGCCCCGGCTCTCCGGGCGCAGCTGGCACACGCTCAGCGTCACGCCGGAAAAGGCGTGCAGCCCCTGTCCCGGCCGGTCGGCCGACAGCGGCATGAAGTGGAACTGGACGTCGGGCAGGTCCACGTCGGGGCGCGAACGCGCGAAAGCGCCGGCCACTCCCGCGCCGATGGTGAGAATGCCCCGCCGTGTCAGCGCATATTCGAGGCCGGCGCGCACGCGTAGCCACGGGCTGTGCCAGACGTCGTTGAGGCTGCCGCGGCCCGTGCAGTGATAGATGAAGCGCACCTGCAGATGGTCCTGCAGGTTCTCGCCGACGCCCGCCAGTTCGTGCCGCACCGGCACGCCGGCCGCCTTGAGCACCGCGCCGGGACCGATGCCGGACAGCTGCAGGATGTGCGGCGAGCCGATCGCGCCCGCGGCCAGGATCACCTCGCGCCTGGCGGCGACGGTCTCGGTGCCGCCGTTGCGCTCGCAGCGGACGCCGGTGGCACGCCGGCCGTCCAGCTCGATGGCCTGCACGAGCGCGCCCGTGACGATGCGCAGGTTGCGGCGACCCCGCACCGGATTTAGGTAGGCCACCGCCGTGGAGCAGCGCCGCCCGTTGCGGTTGGTGAGCTGGTAGTACCCCGCCCCCTCCTGGTCGGGGCCGTTGAAATCCGCGCTGCGCGGGATGCCCGCCGCCGCGCAGGCCTCGATGAAGGCGTCGCACAGGTGCCGCTGCCCCAGGCGCACGTCCGACACGCTGAGCGGCCCTCCGGCGCCATGCAGATCGTCGGCGCCGCGCTCCTGGTTCTCGGCGCGCTTGAAGTAGGGCAGCACGTCGTGCCAGCCCCAGCCGGCGTTGCCGAGCTGGCGCCAGACATCGAAATCCTGCGCCTGGCCCCTGACGTAGAGCAGCCCGTTGATGGCGCTGGACCCGCCGAGCACCCGCCCGCGCGGCCAGGAGACGATGCGGCCGTCGAGGTGCGGCTCGGGGCCCGATCCGAACTGCCAGGTGACGGCCGGGTTGGAGAAGTTGCGGTAGTAGCCCGCGGGGATGTGGATCCACGGGTTGCGGTCGCGCCCACCCGCCTCGATGAGGGCGACGGTGACCGCCGGATCCTCGCTGAGCCGGTTGGCAAGCACGCAGCCGGCCGAGCCCGCGCCGACGATGACATAGTCGAACGCCGCGTCCTCCATCTCGAGGCCTTCCCAACCACCTGAATCTTCAGTTTGACGAGGACTGTAGGGCCGTGGTGTCGGGCTGCCAAGCTCGCCCGCGTCGCGCGCCGCCATTTTGAGAGGCTGGTCGAAGTGCTGCTGAAGCATGGGTCATGCCACACGCAGGGCACAATCCTGAATCCTGCAACGTGCGTGCGTTGCCTTGCTACGGCTATCTCTGTACCCTTCGGCTGATTCGGAGGCTTAATTCGCGCCGAGGCATCGCAAGAAGGAGAAACGCGCAGACTCACAGCTTCTCGCGTCCGGTGGTTGGCGTAGGGGGAACCGGAAAAGCGCTGACCCGTCCGTATCCGCTGTTGTTGTCTCGTCGGCCGCGAACTTGGCCGCAGTTTATGGTGCAGCCCGTCCGTCTCTCCCGCCGCCCGCCGTCGTAAATGTCACCCTGTGCACGCCAGGGCTTTCTGCGGTCTTGGATCGGCACGCTGCGAGGGCGCAGGGACGGGATATGGACAGATGTCCAACATCGAATTGCCGAAGTCCGTCATGGCAGCCATCAACTTCAAGGGCGGCACCGGCAAGACCACTGTGGCACTCGCGATCGCCGAGGGGATCTGTCGTCTGATGCGGAAACGCGTGGTCGTCATCGATTGCGACTTCCAGTGCAGTGCGTCTATCGCCCTGCTGGGCCGGCGGACCTTGAACGACCTGATCCACAGGAACGCCACCATGGATTCCCTGCTGCCGGCCACGCTGGCCAAGAAGAACGGCGCTCGCCTCAGAGAGCGCGTGGCAGCGGCTCAATTCTGCGTCAGCGAGGCGGCGGGTCTCATGCATATCCTGCCGGGCAGCCCCGACATGCCCAGGCACGAGCGACAGATCGTGGCGTCGTTCCTGCCCAAATCCGACATCAACGCCGCCTACGAGACCGCCGCCGTCAGGATGGGCGAGCAGTTTCGCTCCCTGCTCGACGACTTCGACTTCGTCCTGATCGACTGCCCTCCCGGCCTGACGCTGTTCTCCGAGGCCGCGATCCGGGCCACCGACGGCATCGTGGTGCCGACGCTGCCCAACGAGATCTCCTTCGCGGCCATCGACCATTTGCGCAGCGAGATCGCGCGGGCCCGCCCCGACACGTCGTTCGACGACCTCCTGGTGGGCACGGTCGTCTCCAAGGTGCGCCAGAAGAACGGCAGCGCCAACCACCGTACCCATATCGAATCGATCGAGCGGCTGCTGGACCGGGTGGCGCCGCAATTCCAGCTGCTGAAGCCGTACCTGCCCTATTGCCGGGAGCTGGAAGGCGCCACGTGGCGCGACAACGAGAGCCGTGTGAGCTTCGCCATGCGCTACGGCCAGTCCTCGGCCACGGTGGAGCGGCTGGTGGAGGAATTCGCCGGCAGGTGCGGTGCGCTCATGGTGCGCCGCCAGCATGCGTGAGGCGGCGGCAGGATGCCCGTCGAGAACCCCATGGCCGGTAGCGACAGGACCAAGAACCCGCAGATCACGGTGATCGGGGTGGGCGGCGCCGGCGGCAACGTCGTCAACAACATGATCGCGGCCGGGCTCGGGAACGTGAAGTTCGTCGTCGCCAACACCGACCTGCAGGCGCTGGTCTCGTCCAATGCCGGGCACCGCATCCAGCTGGGCGCCAACCTGACGGAGGGCCTCGGTGCGGGCTCCGACCCCGAGATCGGGGAGGCCGCGGCCGAGGAGGCGGCCGAAGAGATCCGCACCGCCATCGGCGGCTCGCACATGATCTTCATCGCCGCCGGCATGGGGGGCGGCACCGGCACCGGCGCGGCCTACGTGATCGCGCGGGAAGCGCGCGATCTCGGCATCCTCAGCATCGCCGTGGTCACCAAGCCGTTCCAGTTCGAGGGTGCCAAGCGGCTGCGTAACGCCGAGGCTGGCATCTCGGAGTTGCGCAGGTACGCCGATACGCTGCTGGTGATCCCCAACGAGAACCTGTTCCGCATCGCCACCGACCGCACCACCTTCGCCGACGCCTTCGTGATGGCCGACCAGGTGATGTATTCGGGCATCGTCACCATCACCGACCTGATCGTGAAGGAGGGTCTCATCAACCTCGACCTCGCCGACGTGAGGGCGGTGCTGGGCGACATGGGCCGCGCCATGATGGGCATGGGGGAGGCCGCGGGGGAGCAGCGCGCCATCGCCGCCGCCGAGGAGGCCATTGTCAACCCGCTGCTCGACGAGGTGACGCTGAAGGGCGCCAGGAGCCTTCTCCTGTGCATCACCGGCGGGCGCGACATGACGCTGTGGGAGGTGGAGGAGGCCGCAAGCCGCGTGTGCCAGGAGGTGGACCCGGACGCCAACATCATCGTCGGCGCCACCTTCGACGACGGCCTGGGCGACCGCATCCGCGTCTCCATCGTCGCCTCGGGGATGCCCCGGGCGACCGCCCTGGAGCCTCCCCGCGAGATGGACCTGCCGGTGTGGACGCCGCGCCCGCAGCGCGAGCCGCTCTCTGGATCCATCGCCGATCCCTACGGCCGTCGCCTGGCGGACGCACTCGGGGCCGAGCCGGAGGCCGGCATGGGCCGCCCGGCGCCGCGCAGCCGCGCCCGGGCGCGCAAGCCGGCCGTGGAGACCGACGCCGCCGGGCCGGCACCTGACGGCGCCGACGTGTCGGCCAGCGACGGCCTGAGCACGCTCGCAAAATCGCCGGCCGCGCGGCCGCGGAGGGGCGCGAACGGCAGGAAGCCGGGCGACGGCGCGCCGAGGCGTCCGCCTGCGCCACCGCCTCCGGGCCAGTTCGCCGGCGGCGTCGAGACGCCGCCGGACGCCAGGCGCAGGACGCGCCGGGCGCCGGCCGATGCCGGGCTTCCGCCGCCGCCCGTCAACTGGCGCGGGCTCACGTCGCCGGACGAGGCACCGATCCCGCCGCCGCCCCCGCCGGTCAACTGGCGCGGGCTGACCGCCTCTCCACCCGACCCGTCGCGGGAGCTGATGGTGGTGCCGCATCGCGAGCCCGAGCTGGCCCCGCGCAAGCTGGGCTTCTTCGAGCGGCTGGGCTTCGGCCGCCGCCGCGCGTAGGAGGGGGTCAGACCCCTCGCGCGCACGGGTGGTGTTCCGTCGTGAGGTAGAGGCGAGGGGTCTGACCCCTCCCCGAACCTGGAACTCCCCGAACCTGGAACCTAGCCGCTGGCGCGGTGACGCCCTATGCTGCCGGCAAACACCGACAGCAGAGGGACGCGCCAATGGACCGCATCTGGCTCAAGAACTATCCCCCCGGGGTGCCGGCCGAGATCGATCCGGGGCGCTATGCCTCGCTGGTGGCGCTGTTCGAGGACAGCTTTGCCAGAAACCGCAGCGCCGAGGCCTTCCTGTGCATGGACAAGGCGCTCACCTACGCTCAGCTCGACGAGATGTCGCGGGCGCTGGCCGCCTGGCTGCAGGGCCGCGGCCTCGGCCGCGGCGACCGCGTGGCCATCATGATGCCCAACGTGCTGCAGTACCCGGTTTGCGTTGCCGGCATCCTGCGCGCCGGCTGCGTGGTCGTGAACGTCAACCCGCTCTACACGCCGCGCGAGCTGGAGCACCAGCTGAAAGACTCCGGCGCCAGGGCCATCGTCATCGTCGAGAACTTCGCCCGCACCTTGGAGCAGGTGCGCGGCAGGACCCCCGTGGAGCACGTGGTGCTGGCCAGCATGGGCGACCTCCTGGGCTTCCCCAAGGGGCCGATCGTCAACGTGGTCGTGCGCAAGGTGAAGAAGATGGTGCCGGCGTTCTCCCTGCCCGGCGCGGTCAAGTTCAACGCGGCCATCGCTGCCGGCCGGCGCATGCCGCTCAGGAAGCCCGACCTCGGGCCCGACGATGTGGCGTTCCTGCAGTATACCGGCGGCACCACCGGCGTCTCGAAGGGCGCCACGCTCACCCACCGCAACGTGGTGGCCAACACCCTCCAGAACGAGGCGTGGCTGCAGCCGGCATTCGACAAGGGCGGCCGACCCGAGCACTTCACCATAGTCACGGCGCTGCCGCTCTACCACATCTTCGCGCTCACCTGCTGTGCCCTGCTCGGCATGCAGGTCGGCGCCAGATGCCTCCTGATCGTCAACCCGCGCGACATCCCGGCCGTCATCAATGATCTCTCCAAGCAGGAGTTTCACATGCTGCCGGCGGTGAACACGCTCTATAACGCGCTCCTCAACCACCCCGACTTCGGCAAGATCAACTTCAAGGGGCTGCGCGCCGCCAACGGCGGCGGCATGGCGGTGCAGCGCACGGTGGCGGAACGCTTCGTCAAGCTCACGGGCTGTCCGATCATCGAGGGCTACGGCCTGTCCGAGACCTCGCCCGTGCTCACCTGCAACCCGGCGACCAGCACCGAGTACAACGGCACCATCGGCCTGCCCCTGCCCTCGACCGAGATCTCCATCCGCGACGAGGAGGGCCGCGAGCTGCCGCTCGGCGAGCCCGGCGAGATTTGTGCGCGCGGCCCCCAGGTGATGGCCGGCTACTGGCAGCGCCCGGACGAGACCGCCAAGGTGATGACGCCCGACGGCTTCTTCCGCACCGGCGACATCGGCGTCATGGATGCGGAGGGCCGCATCAAGATCGTCGACCGCAAGAAGGACATGGTGCTCGTCTCGGGGTTCAACGTGTACCCCAACGAGGTCGAGGACGTGGTGGCGAGCCACCCCGGCGTGCTGGAATGCGCGGTAGTGGGCGTACCCGATGCGCAATCGGGCGAGGCGGTGGTGCTGTTCGTCGCCAGGAAGGACCCGGCGCTCACCGCCCAGGCGCTCAAGGACTACTGCGCCGAGCAGCTCACTGCCTACAAGCGGCCCAAGTACATCATCTTCCAGCAGGAGCTGCCC
>DATBKR010000636.1:0-3273 GCA_036555805.1 Hyphomicrobiaceae bacterium
ATCGGCTGGTGCAACGGTCGCCGGTGCGGCGGGCTCGGTGTGCGGTATCTCGTCGACCGGGGCCGCGGGCTCCAGCGCAGCCTTAAGGCTCGCATAGCCCGCCTTGAGCTTATCGAGCGCGAGCAGTTCCTCCGCCTCGACCCAGCCGCAGCCAAAGTGGGTCCGCACGAACTCCATCTTGCGCACCTTGTCGGCCTGCGTTTGACCGGGGATGTGCTTCAGAAGCAGGTCTTTTGTGTCGTCGAGCACCACAAGCCGGCGCGCAGCGTTCGTGTCGCGGCGACCGCCCTCGGTTGGAAACAGCCCTCGCTGGTGCGGGTCTCGTCGAACGTCGGCGAGACGCCGCCGATGTTGAGGCTGCGGATGTGCGGCAGGAAGTGCTCGAAGGTGGGATCCTCGAACTGCAGGCCGTCGAGGATGTCGGCGCGATCCTTCAGCACTGTTGCTGCGCGCATGATAGTCTTCTTACGGCCGGGACCGATAACCTGGCGCGCCGTCATCTCGACCAGAATGTTTGGCTCGTAGCCCAGCCCTTTCTCGGCCGCCATGCGCGTGCCGGCTGCGATCATCGACTTCGTGCCCGTCTCCTCGTCCTCTTGCATTTCGTAAACGGACCCAGCCCGCCCGCAGCTTGCCGTTCGTGCCGATGAGTTTGGCAAGGCCGAGTGCGACGGTGCTTGCGGTCCAGGTTTTGCCGCTTCCGGCTTCGCCGTATACGCCCATCTTCAGGAAGGCGTGGGCGCTGGTAGGCTTCTTGAACAGGCTCATTGCAGGTGTCTCCGTCGGCGACCACGACCACGCCGTTGCCGGTGTCGGCCTCGCGCTGCTGGGCGTACACGGCCAGGTCGGCACCGGTGTCGGGGGTGTACGGCGAGCACCGTGGCGCGCGTTTCCGCCTCGGTCGCGGCATGGCCGGCGATGGTCCGCGGCGGTGCCATCGCCTATCCGTCACGCCGAGCCCTCCACCTCGATGTCACGGAGGTCGATGCCGTCAGCCCGCAGCGCCTGCAGCACGGCCCGGCGCAGGTACTCGGCAGGCGACGTGAACTGGGCACGCGCGGCGACCTCGACGGCCGCCGGCAGCTCGGGCGGCACCCGCAGCGAGAGCTTGCGGGGGAAGGTGGACGGCTGCAGCGGTGTCGGACATGGGCACCCCACGTGTCTGGCGTGGGGCGACGCTCGCCGATTCGGGCCTATCGGCCGACTACGGCGTGCGCGGAGCACTCCCGGTGTCGTAGTAGGCCAGCACGCGGGGCACCATGCGGCCGTGCACGTCGTCGTCCAGCGCGCCGGTGTCGTTCGCCCGGAGCATGGCCATCCGCTCCACCCGGAACCACCAGTCGCCGCCCAACATTTCGGCGACCGGGTGATCCAATGCCCGGCTCCGCACTGTCCGCTCGGCCCGGCGGAACCGCACCGCCGCCTCCTTGGTGGGGATCAGCGTCGGCTTGGGGCGCCAGGCTGTCGGCTCAGCCGGGGCCGGCGCGGGCTCCTCGGGCTCGACGGGGCGGATGGTGATGACGGGGCGGTCGGTCATGGGCGCGGCGCCTGATGCCAGTGTCGGACGCGCGTCGGACGGTGAACTGCGTCGCGCCCGGCGGCAATGGCCGGCAGGCAACATCCGTGGCAGGTCAAGGGATTGCGGGGCAGGGTCAGGCCCACGGGGGCGGGGAGGCCATCCCTTGCGCCCCGTCGGCCCGCCTGAGACAATGGCCCATGGACTTCGAAATCCTCGGCGGCATCGATCAGGTCGAGACCATCGCCAAGGGAAACGAGGTCCGGGACCGAGCGCGGTTGCGCCGGGCCTATGGCGGCAGGCAGTGGCGCAAGTGCAAGGGTGTCGCGCGCGTCCGGCTGCTGGCCAACAGGATGGTCCGCCTCGCTGAGGTCCACTGGTACGAGGCCCACGGGGTTGGGCGAGTTGAGTTCGAGTTGAGTTCAAGATAAAGCGTCGGCTCTAACCATGGCCAAAAAGCACCTCGTCGTCTGCATCAACAACGAAGGCTATCCAGCGTCCCTGGAGACGCGGAAGCTCTACGTCTCCATCCCGGACGCCGACGCGGAGAAGGACGGACTCATCCGCGTAATCGACGAATCCGAGGAGGACTATCTGTTCCCGAAGGCGCGCTTCAGGTCGGCCGACGACCTGCCGCAGTCAGTCAAGAAGGCGGTGCTGGCCGCCGCGGCATCCGCCATCGCCGGTTAGGCGCACCTGCAACACGCCAAAGGCACCCAGGAAGCCCGAGGAGCGGCGGAGGCTCCAGGGTGCCGGGACAGGCGCGTTTGCCCGCCACCCGCCACGGGAGGGGCGGGGCTGGCCGTTGCGCCCAAAAGAGCCTCCTACTTCCAGAGCCCCTCGAAGCGGCTGCCGGCGATCCGCGTGTAATGCGCGGTATGCTTGGGGTCGCGGTGGCCGAGGTAGTCTCCAGCCTACGGGCAGATTACGCTCCTCGCGCCACCGAGCCCACGCCGCCTTCGATCCGGCCGACCGCGCCGCCACAACCCTGGCCTTGCCCGCCTCTGTGCGCGGGCCGGTGCTGAGCCCGCCATGATGTCGGCACCTGGCCTTCCCAGGGAGTGCCTGCGCCTTGCAGTGCCGCCTGGCCGAGCGCGACCATGCGTTGCATCGCGGTCGGCGTTTCAGGAGGCGTCCGGCCATATCGTGTTCCGAGCCCATGCCGCGCACGGGGGGGGCGCCGGGCTGTCCGTGTTCTGGCTTGCCGTGGTTCGGGCCGTCAGCGCAAGCGCGTCGCGCTCAGCGCATCCACCTCGAAGGTTCCGGTGTCATGCCGATCCTTCGAACCTTCGACAAACCTTCGACGCTAAGTCATTGGTTTTACGTCATTTCGAAGCTTCGCAGCTTTCGAAGGATTAAGGAAGAGGGGTTCCCCTGCTGAGAGAGAAGGTGCAAGGGAGGGGCGTTAACCGTTCCGCAGGCGTGCCGCAGCTGGCTTCTTGCGGAACGCTTTTTGTGGCTAAGCGCTTGATTTTATTGGCGCACCGGGGAGGATTCGAACCCCCGACCCCCAGATTCGTAGTCTGGTGCTCTATCCAGCTGAGCTACCGGTGCAAGGCGCCGTGGGCCCCGAGATTGGCAGTTTCCCAACCTGTCCGCATGGCCGGACCTTGCGCCCGGGGCGGAACAAAGCGTGATTGGCGCCCGACGCGGCTCCCACTAGCACGCGCTATTCGCCATAGCAACCGTGCATTCCGCCAAGCCCTGGTGGTACCCGTGGGCCGATGCGGCCGACGGCGAGCACGACAGAGCCCTTG
>DATBKR010000637.1:0-13495 GCA_036555805.1 Hyphomicrobiaceae bacterium
GCGTGGCATGGTGGGATGCGGAATTGAGCCTACACTTCCGTCTTCCGGACCCCATATCGCCAGACGAGATCCACTGTCAGGAGCGGACGATGCAGTTCGTGTGCGATGCCCCGCCCAAGACATGGTTCCGCATCGAGACCGCAGGCGAAGCCGCCCTCGAGTCCCGGGCCATGAACCACGCCGTCGAGAAGTACTTCAAGCAGTATTACGAGCAGGCGGCGAGAAGCTACGTGCCGCCGCGCTCGGCTCCCTACATCGAGCAGAACATCGGCCTCAAGGCGCACATCCAGCGCGTGATGCCGCTCTTCCTCACGCTGCGCGACCCGGAAGGCAAGGCGCTGGTGACGGCCATGCTGCCCCCACTCGGCAAGGACGAGCGGTCGTTCAAGCCCATCATCGTCGGCTTCGACAACACCGACCCTTATCCCGAGCACGGCGAGGCCATCCGCACGCTCGGCAAGCACTACGGCCTCACCCTCGATCCCGCCCGCTGCTTCCCCTACCGCCGCTGATGGTGTCAGACCCGGAGGGTCCAAGGGCAAGACTTCCGGCGCATTGTGGGCGACCTCGTCAAGAGCGCCGCGCGGATTCCCTCTCCCCATCGCCCTCGGGACCATTGGGGCCAGGGCGGCACTCACGGATGCCCCGAGGGTGTGGGGGAGAGGGAGTCCGCGACCGCATTGCCGTGGTCGCCGTCACTCGTGCGCGCCGCGGCGGTGCTGGCGGAAGGCGCCGAAGCGGATGCCGAAGTAGGACAGGAACATCGCCAGGCCGGAGGAGATGACCAGAGCGAGCAGGGGCTCGGTCTGCGGCCTCGCCAGGAGCACCGCCACGTAGATGCCGTAGTTGATGAGTGCCACCGTCGATTGCACCCCGGCGTAGCGGAGGAATTCCCTGAAGGTGGGGGGTGTCGTCAGGCGGAACGTGAAGCGCCGGTGCGAGAGCCATCCGGCCACGTGCGCGCATGACAGGGAGGCGACGCGCGCCAGGATCGGGTGCAGCCCGAAGGCCGCGATCAGCAGCTGGAGGACGCCGGCGTCCACCACGAACGCCAGGCTGCCCGAGAACAGGAACGCAAGCCCGTGGCGCAGGGGGTGCTGCCCGCCGGGGACGGCGTTGCTCCACTTGCTGGTCATGCCGGTCTTGCCGCTCATGCCGGGGCTGCCTCGTGCGCCCAGTCGACGGGCGGGCCATTGGATGGGCGTGACGGCCGCCACAGCCGCTCCACCAACGTTGCATCGCGCATGAGCGCGTCGTACTCGATGCGGCGCCGCTCCACCACGGGGTCGACGGCTGCGAGCTCGGCGTCGGCGTGGCCGGGGTGGCACATGGCGATGTGGCGCGGACCCGGCTGCCGCAAGGCGCGCTCCAGTTCCTGGGCGTAGGGCTCGCTCACGTCGAAGCGGGAGAACCCGGAGAAGCCCCGGTTGGTGGGAATCCCGCGCCGCCGCGCGGCGGGGCCGAAGCCCGACGCCAGCGCTGCCACCGCCAGTGCCTTGCCGATCGGTGCCCCGCGCGCTCGGATCGCGCTCCAGCTGTCCGAGGGGTCGCGCACGAGCGGCTTCGGGCCGGGATACCGCCGCGACAGCACCGCGAACAGGCAGCCCCGGATGCCCGGCAGCGCGTGCATGTGCTCGTGCCCGTCGATGTGGTCGGGCGCAAACCCCAGATGCCGCTCGAAGGCATCGAGCTGGCGCTCGATCTCCGCCCTGATCTCCCGCCGCGGGACCAGCCCTGACAGGGCGCGCGCCAGAACGGCGTCGCGCTTCGGCAACGCGCCCTGCGGCGCGAACCGGGGCATCGGCCCGAGCGGCGCGCCCAGCGTCAGGTTCAGGTGCAACCCGACCGCAATGCGCCCGCGATGCACTGCGAGGCGTTGCGCCATCGCCGGCCAATGGGGCGTGTTCACGAGCGCGCTGGTGGCCGAGATGCGCCGCGCCGCTGCCAGCTCGCCCACCGCGCGCGCCACCCCTTCCGTCAGCGCGTAGTCGTCGGCACAGAGGATGATCATGGTGGATCATTCCGCCTGGCGCCGCTCGGACACCCGCGGCTGGGGGCCGGGCGCCGCAGCACCGCCCGTGTCGGAGGGCGCACGTTCGACCCCCAGCTCCTCGGCCACCAGGAACAGGGGCCGGCCTTTGACCTCCTCGTACATGCGGCCGAGGTACTCGCCGAGCACGCCGAGCGAGATGAGCTGCACGCCGGCGAAGAACATCACGGAGATGATGAGGGTGGGAAAGCCCGGCACGTCGATGCCGTAGATCAGCGTCTTCACCAGGATCACCATGGCGTAGCAGAATGCGAACAGCGAGATCACGAGCCCCAGGTACGACCACACCCTGAGGGGCACGGTGGAGAACGAGGCGAGCCCGTCGATGGCGAAGTGCAGGAGCGCGCCGATGCGCCAGCGCGAGCGACCGCTGGCGCGCGGCGGCACGCTGAACGGCACCCCGACCGTGCGGAACCCCATCCAGGCATAGAGCCCCTTGTTGAAGCGCACCCGCTCGCCCATGCGGTTCATGGCGTCGATGGCCTTGCGGTCGAGCAGGCGGAAATCGCCCGCCCCGTCGGGCAGCACGGTGCCGCTGAGCCTCCCGAACGCCGCATAGAAAAGATGCGCGAACAGGCGATGCACGAAGCTGTCGGCGCCCCGGTCGATGCGCCGGCCATAAACCATGTCGGCGCCCCGACGCCAGCGCTGGACGAACTCGCCGATCACCTCGGGCGGGTGTTGCAGGTCGGCGTCCATGAGCACGGCGGCATCGCCTTCCGCATAGGTAAGCCCGGCCGCGGCAGCGATCTCCTTGCCGAAGTTGCGGCTGAGCGAGACGGCCTTGAAGCGCGGATCGCGCGCGTGCAGTTCCTTCAGCACGGCCATGGTGCCGTCGGTGGAGCCATCGTCGACGAAGATGACCTCCCAGTCGAGGTCCAGCCCGTCGAGCACCGGGCGCAGGCGCTCCACCAGGGCCGGGATCGACCGCTCCTCGTTGAGGCCGGGCACGACCACGGACAGCCGCGCCCGCAGTGCCGGGGCCGGCGCCGTCCGGGCATGGGTCTGGGGCGCCGTCGCGGCCGGCCTGGCCGGGTCGGGCGCGGCAATCGTCACGGGGTCACAGCCTCCAATCGCAAGCCACCGTTGCCGCTTTGCCACGCGGGCGCGGCTTGGGCAAGGCCGGGGCCCTGCGCATCGTTTGCGACTAAGGGCGAACGGCCGGCCGCGGACCGGCGCCTCAACGGGCCGCGACGACACCGGAGTCGATCAGGCGCCGATGGAAGCGCAGGATCGCGCCGCGCCGGGAGCAGCGGTAATAGCGGCCCTCGCACAGCGACATCAGCCACAACCGCTCGCGGTGGCTGTCCGAGAGGGGCAGCCCGGCCAGGTCCAGGATGACGCTGCCGAGGTAGGAGACATCGAGCGTCTCGTAGGCCGGCAGCGGCGGCACGGCATAGTTGACGCCCTGCACCGCGTAGTAGGTGATGAACCCGATCGAGTCCGGGTCGAGCGCCACGTCCTCCGCCTCGGTCTCACGGTCGTAGCCGAGCAGCGTGCGCGTGGCCGTCGGCTGGTGGTCGCCGTAGTGCACGATCAGGAAGCGCTCGTGCGGAAACCGCCGCCGCAGTTCGCCCACGAGATAGTCGTAGTCCCTCTTGGTGAGGGAGAGCCGGCGCAGGTACTCGTGCATCTCGGGGTCGGTGCCGGGATCGCCGCCCGGAACGCTCTCCTCCGGTGCGAACGTAACATCGTAGGGCCAGTGTGCCGACATGGTCTGGATGAAGGTGAAAAGGGGGCGCCGGGAGCGCTTGAAATGGCGGCCCATCTCGTCAAGGGCGTTATCGAAATAGAAGCGGTCGCGCTCCTGGGCGGACTTGGCGCCCTGGGCCTTCATGTCGAAGATTTCGCGCATCCCGATCGACGAATAGAACTTGTCGTTGGACACGAAGTTGCGGTGCAGCGGATAGAACACGACATTGCGGTAGTCGCACCGCTCCAGCGCCTGCGGCAGGGTGTCCTTGAGCCGGCCCTGCATGAACGTCTGCACGAACTGGCGCATGCTGCCGAACGAGTAGGTGGAGACGCCGGCGAGCAGCGAGAACTCCGTCAGCCACGAGGCGCCGCCGTAGGTCTCGACGCGCAGCCGCCGCGACGTGCCGTCGGCCGAGCGGAAGAACGGGTCGAGGCCGTGATCGTAGCCGAGCGAGGGGAACAGCGACGGCGGCACCACCGATTCCTCGTGGATGAGGATGATGTGCGGCGGCCTGGCCGAGGATGGCGCCGCAGCGAGGTCGCAGCGTGTGGGAATCGCGAGCGGCGGTGCAACCCCCGAGTGCGGATCGGCCTCCAGCAGCGCGCCGCGCCAGAAGGCCTCGATGGTCTCGCCCCAGGAGGCGTAGAACGACGAGACGTAGAGGTCCTCGAAGTAGAACTGCATATGGCGCCGTTCCGCCTTGGACGCCGCGCCGTACCAGGCCAGCAGCACCAGCAGCGCGCAGGCGGCAGCCGCCCGGCCCCGCGCCACGCGCGAGGCATCGAGGCGGAAGGCGAAGGCGGCCACGATCGCCACGGCGAGCACGATTGCCGCCGCGGCCACGACGTAGCGGCGCTGGTCGCTCCACAGATAGCTCACCGTCGACAGCGAGCTGAGGTAGAAGTAGAGGTCGTAGGCGTGCACTACCATGTTCATGGTGGCGCGCTTGGTGGAGGCCGCGGCGATGATCAACGCCACCAGCGCCGTCACCAGGACGCTGGCGAACAGTACGCGGCGCGACAGCAGGGCGGCGAACGCCACGAGTGCGCCGGTCACCGCCGCGGTGAACAGCACGTTGTAGAAATCTCCTTCGTCCCACCAGAAATAGGCGCCCAAACCCGTGCAGAGCACGGCCGCCGCCGGCCAGGCCGGAGCGCCCTGGAGGCGCTGCGACAGGCGATGCGCTGCAACAACGGGGCGCGAAAGCACCCCCGTTGCCGGAGCCCCCGGCAAACCCATGGAACGGTCCGTCATTGGAGCAGCGCCCGATCGTCACCTGTCCGTCACACACGACCATACGCTGCATGAACTGGCAATGAAGGGCATGCCGCGGTCGCCGCCGCGACGGCTGCGCGCCGCACAATACGACGTGCGCGGTAAAGGTAACGGGTTGATCGGCTTGCGAGAACGTCCGTGGCCCGGGAGCAGCCGCGCCGGTCCGGCCGGCGCAGGATGGAACCGCGCGCCGTGAGTCGGCGTTCGTGTCACGTCGTCGTGGCGCTGCGCGTGCCCGGCTCCGCCGCGTCGGCCGCCACATCTGGCTCCGCGCCGAGCCGGTCCGCCTCCCTCCGCGGGTAGACGATGGTCGTACGGAGCGTCAACGTCGGCAGCGGCGAGAAAATTCCCGGTAACACCTTGTGACTGGGCGTCGCTGGCGCGCTGCCTTTACAAGACCCAAATCCTCCCCACATAACCGCGCCGGCACGCCTTTGGAGAGTTTGATGCCATCGAATGCCGTGAAGTCCATCGACCTGGATATCGACTGGTCCGCTCAGACCATTCTCCCCATCGAGTTCCGCGGCCGCGAGGTGCAGGTGGAGGCACGCGCCTACCAGGGCGCCGATCCCACCTGCCAGGCCTTGGTGCTGGTGCACCGGAACAAGGAGTCCGCCGGCACCATCCCCGTCGTGCGCGTGCACAGCGGCTGCGTCACCGGCGACATCTTCCACTCGCTGCGCTGCGACTGCTACCCCCAGCTGCAGGCGGCCATCGACCGCATCCTGACGAGCCCCGTAGGAGTGCTGGTGTACCTTCCCTATCAGGAGGGCCGCGGCATCGGCCTCGTCAACAAGATCAGGGCGTATGCGTTGCAGGACCGCGGCTACGACACCGTGGACGCCAACGTGGCGATCGGCGCGCCGATCGAGGCGCGCGACTACGACTTGGCAGCCCACGTCCTGTTCGACCTGGGCTACCCCGAGATCAGGCTCCTCACCAACAACCCGGCCAAAGTGGAGGCCCTGCAGGCGGAAGGCGTCGAGGTCGTCGAGCAATTGCCCCTGATCGTCGCCCCCTCGAACCACAACACGCGCTACCTCAAGACCAAGAAGGAGCGCATGGCCCACAAGCTGTGACGCCATGGCGACGCCGTAGGGTGCAATAAGGCGAAGCCGCATTGCACCGATATACCGGCCCTCCGATGTCGCCTCTGACCGGCAGAAAACGGTGCAACGCGCGCTCACACGCTATTGCACCCTACGCTGCGGCCTGCCCGCTTGGGGCAGATATGCCGATACCGCGTTCTTTACGGCTTCAGACACGCTGCCGAGGTACTGCACCACGATGGACTCGTGTACCCACGCCGGGTGCTGGCGGGGGTCCGGCTGCAGCGACGCGTAGAGCGCGTAGGGGATGGCCGCCAGAAGCAGCGCGCACGCAGCCCCGAATATGGCGCCGCATATGCGATCCACAACTCCGACGCGTCGGCTGGCGGTCCAGACCTTCATGCGCGCCATGAGGTTGCGCATGAACGGGACGAGAAGCACGAGCGCCGCGGCGAAGGCGATCGCCGCGAGGGCAGCGGAAGCAGCCGCATCGAGGGAGAGCAGGTCCGCCGTTGCGCCGCTGGCGGCGAGGTAGAGTGTCGCCGGCAGGGCCGCAGCGCACGCACCGTACAGCGGGATGAGCCAGCGCATCGGCCAGGCCACCAGCGAGCGGCCGAAACCGAGCCACAGGCCCATAAGGCCCAGGATGGCGGCGGGTGCGAGGATGGCCGCGTCGAGAGGCGAAGGAGAACCCATGAACAAACCCCCTGCTCTGCAGCCTCGCATGGGCGCGCGGCGTCGAGCCCCATCGTCTGCGCCCTGTTATAGGCGATCGCTGGCCCGCGCCAACGTCCCTCCTCATACGGCGGCGTGGCGCGGATGTCAGCATAAGGCTGAAAAATCGCTTGCACGTGCGCGAGCCTGGTTGACAGCGGCACGCTCGCGCCGGTTGGATGGTCCCGCGTGACGGTCTCGCCGGGCCCCTGTCGGGTCGCGGCGGTGAAAAGGGAACGCGGTGCGAGGCCCGTGCATCGGTACGACGGTCCTCAAAGCCGCGGCTGCCCCCGCAACTGTAAGCGGCGAGCGTCGCCCCAGAAGCCACTGCCGGCAACGGCGGGAAGGCGGAGGCGACGCGCAACAGGCCTATCGAGAGCCGCGAGCCAGGAGACCTGCCGGCACGTGTCGCCCATCACCCGCGCGGGGCGTGCGGGCGAGCGGACCACCGTAGTGGCGACGACTCTTGTGTGTCGTGAGTTGGGGGTCGCGCCGGTGATGTCCGCCAAGGGGCCAGCGAAGCAAGCCAGCAGCAATTGACAGCCGCGCGCGGCGCTCCATCCGGGGCCGGCCGCACGGGGCGCTTTCGCTCGCTCTCCGGGGCACTCCGCCGCCTCCGCTCCTTGCGTTCGGAGAGCCGTCATGCGTTCGTCTTACAGGTATGCCTTCGCGCTTATATCGGGACTTTGCACCATTCTTCCATCCTCGGGCGGAGTGGCTCAGACTCAACTCCCCGGCATCTACGTCCAGGGCGCGACCCTGGAGGCGCCGCGGCCCTCGTCGGGCAAAGGCGCGCCCGGCAGCACGGCCGCGGCCGAGGATACCAAGGAGGGCGGCGGCAGCGATGCCGAGGGCGTGCCGCTGGAGCAGGTCGGCTCGGCCGTCACCGTCGTCACCGGCGCGCAGCTTCGGGCCCAGCAGATCCGCCATGCCGCGGACGCGCTGCGCAGCCTGCCCGGCGTGGCGGTCGGCCGTACCGGAAGCTCCGGCGGCTTCACGCAAGTGCGCATCCGCGGCGCGGAAGCCAATCACACGCTGGTGCTCGTCGACGGCATCGATGTCGGCGACACGGCGGGCGGGGAGTTCGACTTCGCCAGCCTGCTCACCGAGGACATCGACCGCATCGAGGTCATCCGCGGTCCGCAGAGCGGCCTTTATGGCTCCAAGGCCATCGGCGGCGTGATCAACATCATCACCAGGTCCGGCAAGGGGCCGCTTACAGCCACAGCGCGCACGGAGGCCGGCAGCCTGGGGATCTGGGATGTTGCGGCGCGCGTCTCCGGAGGCAGCGACGGGGCATGGTTCTATGCCTCTGCACAACAGCGGGGCTCGCAATTCTTCAATGTCGCCGAGGCGGGCTCGGAGGACGACCCCTGGCGCAATACCAGCCTGAGCCTGAAGGGCGGGGTCGCCATCGCCGACGGGCTCACGCTCGATTTCGTTCTGAGGAACGCGCGACTGTTCGCGAACACGGATGCCCAGAAGGCGCCTCTCGGCGGTGGCCTTCAGGTCCCCGTGGACTCGCCCGATACAAGCGACACCAACCTGTTCATCGGCGGCGTCAACCTCAAGTGGGAAACCTTCGGCGGCGCGCTCACCCAGGTCTTGCGCGCCAATCACAACACCACGGACCTGAAGACGCAGGGCATCTTCGGGCCGAGCGAAAACCTGAGCCAGCGCGACAGGCTCGGGTATCTGGCGACCTACCGGTTCGCAACGCAAGGCGCCGCCAAACATACCATCAGCAGCCTGATCGAGAACGAGACCGAGAGGTTCACGCCGGGGCCGGCGACGCCGGGCGACTTCGGGCCGGACGGCCTGGAGCGCGAACGCAGCCAGCTCGGGCTCGTCGGCGAATATCGCGGCGAGTTCTTCAACCGCCTGTTCCTCACCGGCACAGTGCGCCGCGACGACAACGACACGTTCCAGGACTTCACCACCTGGCGCACGGCCGCGTCGCTCAGCCTGCCGGAACTGCAGATGCGGCCGCATGCCAGCGTCGGCACCGGTGTGGCGCTGCCCGGCATGTTCGAGCAGTTCGGCTCTGTGCTCGGCCACTTCAAAGGCAACCCCGGCCTTAAACCCGAGGAGTCCCTGGGCTGGGACGCGGGCGTCGAGTTCACGCTCGTGCGCAACCTCGCCTTCCTGGATGTCACCTACTTTCACGCCAATCTGACCAACGAGATCATCGGGTTCGGCAATACCATCGACAACCTTCCCGGCGCGAGCGAGCGGAGCGGCGTCGAGCTCGCGGTGCGCGCCAAGCTCACGCCCCAGCTGCTCCTGGGCATGAGCTATACCTATCTCGATGCCAGCCAGCCCGACGGCGAGGTGGAGGTGCGCCGTCCGCGTCATGCAGGGCGTGCCGACCTCACGTATCTGCTCGCGGGCGGGCGGGGGTCGTTGAACCTGGCGGCGATCTACAACGGCACCACGCAGGACGATGCTTTCAACGAGGTCTTTGCCCGCTCCCGTGTCACGCTCGACGAGTACTGGCTCATCAACCTCGCCGCCTCCTACAAGCTGCAGAAGGGCGTCGAGCTGTTCGCCAAGGTTGAGAACGCCCTCGACGCCCAATATGAGGAGGTGTTCGGCTACAACACGCCCGGCGCCACGGCCTTCGCCGGCTTGCGGTTTACCTTGGGCGGACCTGATGGCATCGATGGCACTGGAACGAAGTAGAAGTGCAGCTGCGCGACAAGACCTCCACCCGTCATCCCGGCCGGAGCGATGCGAGCCGAAGGCGAGCGGCGCTCCGAGCCGGGATGACGTCGACGTCTCCCCCCATCATCCCGGAAGCCGAGCCCCGCAGGAGCGAGGCTATCCGGGACCTCGTGAAGCGAGTCGAACGCCGGTGGGTCGGCATTCGTGATCTGGTCGCAGCGGTGATCCTGGGGCTCGCGCCTGCGATCGCACCAGCCGCCGGCTCGGCGCACGCCCAGGCGGCGCCCAAGCCCGCGCGCATCGTCTCGCTCGACCTGTGCGCGGACCAGCTGCTGATCGAGCTGGTGGAGCGGAACCGCATCGCCGCCGTGACGCACCTCGCCGCCGACCCGGCGGACTCCGCCATCTGGGAGGAGGCCAAGGACCTGCCCGTCACGCGCGGCGCCGCCGAGGACGTGCTGCGCTACGAGCCCGATCTCATCCTCGCCGGGCCGTTCGGCGTCGCGCCGACGGTCAACCTGCTGCGGCGGCTGAACATGAACGTCGTCACCGTGCCGCTGGCCTCCGACTTCGACGGCGTGCGCGCCGCTGTGCGCACGGTGGCCGCCGCCGTCGGCGAGGAGGAGCGCGGGGAGGCGACGATCGCCGCCTTCGATCGCCGGCTCGCGCTGGTCGCCGCGGCCCCGCAGGCGAACGCACCCACCGCCGTCGTCTACCAGGTGGGCGGCGCGGTATCGGCGGGCGGCCTCGCCGATGCGGCGCTCGCCGCCGCCGGTTTCCGCAACAAGGCGGCCGAGTACCGGCTGACGCGCGCCGGACAGGTGCCCCTGGAACTGCTCGCGGCCTCTCCGCCCGACCTGCTCGTCCTGACGAGCGCCGCGGACGAGTACCGCACCGTGGTGGGCGACAACCTGCGTCATCCCGTGATCGCCGCGCTCCGCCGGCAGCGCGCCTCCATCGAGGTGCCGTGGCGCCTGTGGCTGTGCGGCACGCCGCACATCGCCGACGCAATTTCCCAGCTGGCCGAGGCGCGCGCGGCCATCGAGGCGCGGCGGCAATGACGCAGACGCCAGCGCGGGCCGGCGGCAGGCCCTCCGTCCTCCTCGGCGTCCTTGCGGCCGGCGCGCTCGCCGCGTTCGCGGCGTCCCTCGCCATCGGCCCCTCGGGCTTCGGCCTCCGCGCCGGCGGGGACGCGGCGCGTCTGATCCTGTGGGAGATCCGCGTGCCGCGCGCGGTGCTGGGCGCGCTGGTGGGTGCCGCGCTGGGCCTGTCCGGCGCGGCTCTGCAGGGCTACCTGCGCAACCCGCTCGCCGAGCCGAGCCTGGTCGGCGCCTCCGGGGGCGCCGCCCTGGGCGCCGTGCTCGCCATCCAGCTCGGGCTGGCGCAGAAGCTCGCGCTGGCGCTGCCCGTCGGCGGCCTCGTCGGCGCCGCCGTGGCCATGCTGGCGGTGGTGGCCCTGGCCGGCGCCCACGGCGGACCAGTGACGCTGATCCTGGCGGGCCTCGCCGTGTCCGGCATCGCCACCGCGCTCATCTCGCTCGTGCTCAACCTGTCGCAGGACCCGTTCGCCTCGGTGGACATGGTGTTCTGGCTGATGGGCTCGCTTGCCGACCGCAGCCTCACGCAGGTGTGGCTGGCGGCGCCGCTGATGCTGGCCGGCATGGCCCTGCTCCTGCTCCTCGGCCGCGCCCTCGATGCGCTCTCCTTGGGCGAGGACGCCGCCAGGAGCCTAGGCATCGATGTCGGCCGCACGCGCTTCGCCCTGATCGCCGGCACGGCCCTCGCCGTAGGGGCCGCGACCTGCGTCACCGGCGTGATCGGCTTCGTCGGCCTGCTGGTGCCGCACGTGCTGCGGCCCTTTGCCGGCCATCGGCCCAGCCTGCTGCTGCCGGCGAGCGCGCTGGCGGGCGCCATCTTTCTGCTCGCCGCCGACATCGCCCT
Organism: Hyphomicrobiaceae bacterium; assembly: GCA_036555805.1. Lineage (GTDB taxonomy): Bacteria > Pseudomonadota > Alphaproteobacteria > Rhizobiales > Hyphomicrobiaceae > AWTP1-13. Next base: position 11,390 of record DATBKR010000637.1, read on the forward strand.
GCGCCTGGCGCCGGCCTGGGCGGACCTGCGCATCGGCGTGCTCACCGCCCTCATCGGCGCGCCGTTCTTCGTGTGGCTGGTGCTCAAGACGCGCGCGGAGCTGGCGCCGTGAGTGTCGAGGCACGAGACTTGCGCGTAGCGCTCAAAGGCCGCCCGGTTTTGCGCGGCCTCGACTTCACCGCCGGGCCCGGCCGGCTCACCGCCGTCATCGGCCGCAACGGCGCCGGCAAGACGACGCTGCTCAAGGCGCTTGCCGGCCTGGTGGCGCCCGACGCCGGCGCCGCCATGCTCGACGGCTCCGACATCGCCCGATGGGAGCGCAGGCGTCTGGCCCAGGCCCTCGCCTATCTGCCGCAGGAGCGGCTGGTGCACTGGGCACTGACCGCGCGGGCGGTGGTGGCGCTGGGCCGGCTGCCCCATCAGCCGTTCGGGGCCGGCGAAAGCGCCGCCGACCGCGCCGCCATCGACGCCGCCCTGGCGGCGATGGATTCCGCGCACTTCGCCGACCGTCCGGTGCTGGAGCTGTCGGGTGGCGAGCGCGCCCGCGTGCTGGTGGCGCGCGCGCTGGCCCAGGAGCCGCGCGTGCTGCTGGCCGACGAGCCGGCTGCGGGCCTCGACCCGGCGCACCAGCTCACCCTGTTCCGCCACCTCGCCGAGCTGGCGACGGCCGGCCGCACCATCGTGGTGGCCGTGCACGACCTGTCGCTGGCCGCGCGCTTCTGCCACGGCATCGCGCTCGTGCACGAGGGGCGCGTCCTCGCGGCAGGCACGCCCGCCGACGTGCTGCGGCCCGAGCACCTTGCCGTCGCCTACGGCATCACGGCGCGCTTTCAGACAATCGACGGCGTGCCGGTTGTGCTGCCCCTCGAGGTGCTGCCATGATGCCGCCCCGTTGCTTGCCTTGATGCGCGCAGCAAATGGGGATCAGGCCCCTCGCCTCCAGCGTCGCGATTTTTTTTGCGAGATCGACGCGAGGGGTCTGACCCCCGTTCATGGGACTCATTCCTCTTGAGCATGTTCCAGCGGCAGCAGCGCCTCAACCTGGCGCTCGAGGGCGGCGGCGCGCACGGCGCCTTTACGTGGGGTGCGCTCGACCGCCTCCTGGAGGACGACACCCTCGACATCGCCTGGATCAGCGCCACCAGCGCCGGCGCCGTCAACGCCGTGGCGCTGGCTTCGGGACTCCTGGAGGACGGCCGCACCGGCGCACGCGCCAGGCTGCGCGCGGTGTGGGAGGCGGTGGCCAAGGCGGGTGTGCCCGACCTCGTGCGCCTCAACCCGTGGCTGGCCGGCATCAGCCGTTCCAGCGCGCTGGCGCAGGTGGCGCAGCTGTTCTCGCCATACGAATTCAACCCGCTGGGCTTCGACCCGCTGCGCAAGCTGCTGGAGGAGCACATCGACTTCGCGGGCCTGCGCGGGAGCGCCGGCCCCGAGCTGCTGATCGCCGCCACGGCTCTCGCCACGGGGCGCCCCCGCCTGTTCCGCCGCGCGGAGATTTCCGTGGAGGCGGTGCTGGCCTCGGCGTGCCTGCCCATGCTGCACCATGCCGTCGTCATCGACGGCCAGGCCTACTGGGACGGCGGCTACTCGGCCAACCCCGACCTCGTCACGCTCGGGCGCGAGAGCCCGGTGGCCGATACCCTGATCGTCAGGCTCAGCGCTCTCGACCCCGACGGCGCGCCCACCAGCGCGCGCGAGATTGCCGCCCGCGTCAACCAGATCACCTTCATGCAGCCCATGCTGCGCGACGTTGAAGTCATCGAGGCGGTGCGCCGGCAGTCCGGCCGCTGGACGCTGCTCCGGAGCGCCGCCGACGCGCGCCTCGCGAGCCACCGCTTCCACCTGATCGAGGCCGGCCGCTTCACGGGTGCCCTGCCGCCCGAGAGCAGGAGCAAGCCCGACATGGAGCTGCTCACCTACCTCTTCCGCGCCGGCCGCGACGAGACCGGCAAGTGGCTCGCCCGCCACCGCCGCAGCATCGGGCGCAAGGCGACAGTGGACCTGGTCGCGCATTTCCTGTCGCGGCCCGGGGTCAGACCCGGGGTCAGACCCCTCGCCTCCAAGCTCTGAATCAGACTGCAAGCGCTGGTGCGAGGGGTCTGACCC
>DATBKR010000638.1:0-4741 GCA_036555805.1 Hyphomicrobiaceae bacterium
TCCCGCATGAACCGCGGCGGCATGATCCCCGCCGCCAGGCCCGGCACACACCAGCCGCGTGTCTCGGCAAAGCGAAAGAACGCGCGAAGAAACTGGGTGTAATTGTGCACCGTCCTGCGGTTGCACGTTCCTCGCGCCTTCGCCTCGCGCACGGCTTCGAGGATCCGGGCCTTGGTGACGCGGCCGAGATAGGTGGCGGCCGTCGGGCGCCAGCCGGCCTCCGCCATGTCGAGCCGTACAGCCTGTGCCAGGCGGTCGGCGTGGGCGATGGCGCTGGGCCGCCGGTCGTAAGGCTGGCAGGTCGCGTTGATAGTGAGGCCCACGCAGTGGGCGAACAGCGCCTGGCGGCTGTCGCCGTCGAGGCCGCAGAGGACATCCCAGAGGTCCGCGGTGTCCTTCGGCAGCTGGGCCGACCAGGCGCCATGTCGCGCGTCGATGGCCGTCGCGTACGCCATGGCGCCGAGGCCCTCGACCTGCGAGCCGAACAGCACGCTCTTGGCATCCACCTCGAGGCAGCTGTCGAGCCCGAGCCGGTAGAACAGCTTGAGGCAGAGCGCGTGCAGGATCGCAAGGTCGGCGGTGTCGGGATCGTTGGCGACGGCCTCGCGCAGAGCCAGCGTGCGGTGCGCGGTGAGCTCGGTCATCAGGCGATCCGAGAGCGGCCGGAACCCCTCTTCCTCCTCGTCGCTCTCCGTCGGAGGATGGCCAGGGGATGAAGACGGGGCACGGGAGGTCGCCGATCCGCCGTTTGTCCTCGCCGCCATCCCCGTGCTGTTCTCTCCCGCATCCTCCTCTTCCTCCTCGCTTTCGCCTGTTGCTACCGGCTCCTCGTCTTCCGGCCGCACATAGCCGCGCTCGACGTGCAAGGTGCCGTCCGTGCTGATGCTGATGAAGACGCCGGCACGCACAATCTCCGACGCATCGTAGACGACGGGGCGGTCCTCGAACGCCCCCAGCGCCGTCTCGATCTCGCCCAGGCGCGCGTCGACCTCCTCGGGGATCTCCTCTGCGTCGGCGTACTTCTTCTCCAGCTTGTCCAGCTCCGCCTTGAGAGCATCGCGTGCCTTGGTCTCCTTCTTCGTCAGCGGCACCTCCTTGCCGCTCAGCCGGCGCAGCCCGTAGGTGTGGCCGTAGGGGAAGTCGGGGGCGACCTCGACCCACTTCCATCCCTCGGTGCGGACGGTCTCCGCTTCCCGCTCCAGCTTCGCGGCGACGAGCCTGTCGAGCAGGGCAGGGTCCTGCAGCCAGCCGCCGTCGTCGGACTCGAACAGGTCGCGCAGCACGATGCCGCCGGCGGCCTCGTAGTCGGCGATGCCGACGAACCGCGCCCGCCGGTCGGAGGCGCGCACCGTGTCCTCCGTGAGCATCCGGCGGATCTGGTACGTCTGCCTGGCGGGTACGCGCTGCAGCGCCTCCCACACCTGCTCCTGGCGTGCGTGGTCGGGATTGACCGTGAACGCCATCAGCTGGTCGAGCGACATGCCGTCCTCGGCATAGACCTCCAGCAGCTTCGGCGAGACCGACGCCAGCCGCAGGCGCTGGCGCACGACGGCGACCGAGACGAAGAACGCCGCGGCGATGTCCTCCTCGGACTGGCCCTTCTCGCGCAGCGCCAGGAACGCGCGGAACTGGTCGAGCGGATGCAGCGGCGCCCGCTGCACGTTCTCGGCGAGGCTGTCCTCCTCGGCGATGCCGCCCGTGCGAATGATGCACGGGACCGGCGCGGTGCGCGCGAGGCGCTTCTGCTTCACCAGCAGCTCTAGCGCCCGGTAGCGCCGGCCACCAGCCGGCACCTCGTACATGCCGGTGTCGGCGCCGCTGTCGTCCAGCACTGGCCGGACGGTGAGACTCTGCAAGAGCGTGCGCCGGGCGATGTCCTCGGCCAGCTCCTCGATGGACACGCCGGCCTTGACGCGGCGCACGTTGGACTGGCTGAGGACGAGCTTGTCGAAGGGAATGTCCCGGGATTCGCTCAAGGTGATCTTGGGCTGCGATTTGGCCATGGGAGGGTCTCCGGTTGGTTCTCTGTGACGGGCCGGCCGGGAGCATCTCTCCCGGCCTCATCGGGGCCGTCACGAAGCTCCCCGTCCCTCCTCTTCCTCTGGGACTCTGCGCGTGCCAGAGAGGGGTCCGCGAGGCCGGAAGCGGCGGCAACACGTCGGGCCACACGCCTCGGGTAGCGTGCGGTGGCCGTTCTCCCGGGCTGCCGCTCCTGCCTGACGGTCGCGGAAGGCCAGGAGATAGTCGGCCGCCTTGGACGCCGCCGATGCGGCCCTGACGATCGCGCCACTGTCCTCGCCCATCAGGTCGATCCAAGCGCCCGCATAGTCGGCATGCCGCACGGTCGGCACGATACCGAGAGTCGCACAGATGTATGCTGACGATATTTCGGCGCAGAGCTCTTCCCGGTAGTATGGCTTCGAGCCAAGGGCACCGGACAGATCGCGGCTGAGGCGGTGGCTGGCGCCGCTCCAGTGCGAGAGCTCATGTGTCAGCGTGCGGCCGAAATTTATCGGCTCGAAGAACGCCCGCGGCGGCGGCACGCGGATGAAGTCGCCGGCAACGTCGTAGTAAGCCTTGTCGCCACCGATTCGGACATCCGCGGCCGTAGCGTGTAGCAGCTCCTTTACTTGCGGCAGGATCAGGCTGGCATCAATGGGAGCAGGGCCAGCCGTGACATCTCCGGGCAGGCTCTCGCACTGGTCGGCATTGAATACGGTGAAGCGCTTCAGGAATGGGATTCCGCGCGGCTCCTCGCCTCGCTCATGTGCGCGGTCGCGCATGTCATCAGGGATGAAGCGATCAGCATAGACGATCGTTGTCCCGCGCTCGGCCGCGCGCACGTGCCCGCCCAGTGCCTGCGCCTGCTTGAAGGTGAGCCAGCTCTGCACGGTGAAGCCCCGCTCCACCACCGCGTTCCAGAGGATGAGGACGTTGATGCCGCTATAGGCCCGGCCGGTGGCCGCATTCTTTGGCATTCCGAGGGATGCGCGGATGGTCGACGAGCCCCATGGCTGCACCCAGGGCAGGCGGCCGGCCTCCAGCTCGCCGATGATCTTGTTCGTGATCTCCTCGTAGACCGTGCTGCGGTCTCTTGCCGGGCGCGCACGAGCGGCGGCACGGGAAGCGGACTGAGCCATGGCTGACCTCCACGACGGGCCGCCGGAAGCTGACTCTCCCGGCTCTCCAGACCCATCACGGCGACAGCCGCCGCACTCTCACTCCCCTGCCGACTCCGGCTGACAGACCGGGCCTTCCGCCTATTGCCGTGCCTGGAACTCAGGGAACAAGGAGAAAGTCCTCGTGCGGTGCGCATGGACACTGTGCAACGCAGGGATGCCGTGGTCGGCGCCATGGGACCGTTCTTTGATGGTGGGTGGTCGTGTCAAGGGCACGGGCCACGAGCACGACCTCTTTTCTTTTGCAACCACTCCAGCCCATTTCCCCCAATGCTGAGCGCTTCCTTCCGCGCGCAGGAGCCGTCAAGGACGGCGCTTCTTCAGCGCCGCCGAAGGCCTTGTCCTTGACGGCTCTGAGCACGGTAGGACGATGATAGACAGTGGGGGGCAGGCGCCTCCAGGTCGCAGGCCGCAATGCAAAGACATTCGCTGCCCCATGGAGCTCGGAGAAGCGTCGCAGGATCTCTCGTCACATGCACGCAGACGGACGCGGCAACGATCGTCAGCCGTCAGGCCCGAGACCCGCAAGGCGGGGCTCGGTCGCGCGGGCCTTTTGGCCCCGCGCGATAGAGCGTGGCCCGACCGAAGGGAGGGAGCCGCCCAAATCCTTCGAATCCGGCTTTGCAAGACGTGTACGCTTGACTGACGGCGGCCGATGCCGGGCGCAAGGTTCTTTACGAGGTCGGATTGCCCGCCTCAGCGATGGGCTTCGTCGAGAAGATGCCTCACATGTAACCCACGCGGTGCATCCAGTGCCCGCTACGGTCGCAACGAGGTCAATCTGCCCGTCGTCCCGGCAGGGACGCCTTCCGCTCGCGCGGAAGCTCGGTTGTTGTCGATCAGGCCGGCGTGGGTTCGCCGGCCTCCCAGGAGAACTCGGTGCCGTTGCGCCAGATCGCGTGCAGAATGACGGCAAGCTTGCGCGCGACGGCGATCGAGGCCCGCTTCCATCCGACACGCTTGGCGAGCCGTTTGGCCCATTCCTTGAGCGGGCAGTCGCGCCGCACGCGGGTCATGAGCACACCCGCGGCCTCATAGAGATAGGCGCGCAAGAGCGGATCGTTGGTCTTGCCGATGCCTCCGATCCACTCGCTCTCGCCGGACTGGTACTGTCTCGGCGTCAGGCCGAGGTAGGGCCCGACCTTCGTGGACGAGGCGAAGCGCGTGGGGTCGTCGATCGCTGCCTTGAACGCCAGGGCCGTCAGGGCGCCGATCCCGGGCACGGTCATCATGCGGCGAACGTCGGCATCCTCCCTCGCGGCCACGAGCACGCTTTCCGACACCATCCTCAGCTGCTTTGCGATGGCAGCACGGGCGGCGATCAGCGGGTCGAGGATGGGGCCGAGCCAGTTGTTGTCCGCGCGCAGCGCGACGACGCGCGGCATGAACCCACGGCCTTTCGTCGGGCCGGTCATCACGCCCAGCGTCTTGAGCGCTCCGCGCATCTGGTTCTCCACCGCGCGCCGGGATTGCAGCAGCTGCTGGCGCGACAGCAGCATCGACCGGATGTACTGGGCATCGAGCGACCGCACGCGCGCCTCGCGATACCAGCCCATGCGCAC
>DATBKR010000639.1:0-9427 GCA_036555805.1 Hyphomicrobiaceae bacterium
GAGGAGCCGCCCGCGGCGAAACCGGGATTCATCTCCACGCTGGCAGCGGCGCTGGGGTTCGGCGGCGGGCCGGACGAGGCGAGCGAGTCGCCGCCCATCGAGTACCGCGAGCACTGGGACCGCTTCGTAGCGCAGTCGGAGGCGGAGATCCCGAGCGACGACGACGCGCTGAGCGACGCCCTCGCAGCGGCACTCTCCCTCGCCAAGCAGGAATGGCCCGGCACGATCGAGGTCGGGGTGCGGCGCACCGGTTCGGCCGACGACCTCCCGGCCCTCGACGTCACGCTGACGCATGCGGCCGGCCTCAGAACCGAAGCGCGCGTCTTCCTGTGCAACCGGCCGTCGCAGGGCGGCGGGCTGAAGCGCCAGATCGACCGCGTTCTCACGGCGATGGGCGACAAGGCCTGCTTCATGCTGCGCGCGAGCGACTTCCCGCCCAACAGGAAGAACCAGACGGCCCAGGCCTTCCGCAAGTTCCGCGAGAAGGGCGGCCGGTCGATCCTGGCGCCGATCCCGGACTGGGAGCGCATGATCATGGTGCGGGAGTTCCACGCCCAGCACCGCCACGACCCGAACTTCGCCGACTGGTTCCGGCGCACCAAGCTCTTGTCGGGCATCCCGTGCCTGGTCCAGCTGCTGCGGCTCGACCTGCTGGGCCACAACATCCGCGGGGTGGCGGCTGCCCAGGCCGATGCGCAGGCGGATGCGCCCGCCGATGCTGAGGCGCCGGCGACGCTGAGCGCTGCCGCATCGGGGCCGCGCGGCGCCGACTGGACCGGCTGGGACAGCGCCGCGGCGGAGCCCAAGGACGACCTGCCTCTTTCGGTCTTGCTCGACGAGTCGGGCGACGGGCAAAAGAGCATCCTCGCCGGCCGGGCGCTGCGGTCCAACCGCTCCATCACGCTCAACAAGGACGTGCTGAAGCGCCACTCCGCCGTGCTTGGCGGCTCCGGGTCGGGCAAGACCACGCTGGCCCTGTGCATCATCGAGCAGCTGCTCATGAAGGGCATCCCGGCGGTGCTGATCGACCGCAAGGGCGATCTCTGCTCCTACGCCAACCCCGACGTATGGCGCGCGCACGACGGCGAGTACGGCGAGCGCCGCGGCGAGCGCGAACGGCTGGCGGATTCCATCGACGTGGCGGTCTACACGCCCGGGCGGGCCTCGGGCCGGCCCATCTCCATCACGCTGCTCCCCAACGGCATCAACGAGCTGCCCGAGCAGGAGCAGCAGCTCCTCGCCAACCTCTCGGCCGCAGCGCTCGGCGACATGCTCCACCTCAAGAATTCCGCGACGCACCAGAAGCAGTCGGGCACCCTGTCCGTGGCGCTTCGCATCCTCGGCGCCCGCTTCAGCAAGGAGGTTGCACTCGCCGACCTGATCGGGCTGCTGGAAGACGAGGACCCGGAGCTGACAGAGCTGACCCAGCGCATGGACCCGTCGGGTCGCATCCGCCGCGACCTGGTGGCCCAGCTCGACAGCTTGCGCCATCGCAACTCCGCGCTGTTCGAGGGCGGCGGCGAGGCGTTGCGCATGGAGTCGCTCCTGGGGCTCGGCCGCTACGCCCGCAGCGACGACCGCACCCGGCTCTCGATTATCTACACGGGCTTCCTGGGCGACAACGAGAACATCCTGTTCTGGGTCTCGCAGTTCCTGTCGGAGGCCTTGCGCTTCTGCCAGCGCAATCCCAACGACGAGTTGCAGGCGGTCGTCATGTTCGACGAGGCCGACCTCTACATCCCCGCCAACGCCAAGCCGGCCACCGCCGAACCGCTGCAGAGCCTCCTGAAGCGCGCCCGCTCGGCCGGCCTCGGCATCATGCTGGCCACCCAGTCGCCCGGCGACCTCGACTACAAGTCGCGCGACCAGATCACCTCCTGGTTCATCGGCCGCGTGCGCGAGGACACCGCCTTGCGCAAGCTGCGTGCCGCCTTCCAGAGCGAGTCGGGCCTCGACCCCGCGGCGGTGCTACCCGGCCAGACCGTGGGCGAATTCCATCTGGTCCAGGAGGGCCTGGTGCGCCCCATGCGCGCGCAGCGCTCGCTGATCTCCGCCGAGCAGGTGCCGTTCGATCGCATCGAGCAGCTCGCCCGCGAGACCAAGGGCCAGGACGAGAAGCAGCTCAAGCTGTTCTCGTGACAACGGCGGCAATCGACAGGCCTCGCTGACCACGGCATAGGCGAGGAATGCGCTGCGGTTGTGCCGTGCGGCACACACGCTTGCGCTTTTTTCTTCACCGATCCCGCTAAAGCCGATGCAATACGGCCTGTTTTGAGCTATGCTTGTTGCAAGGCCACAACCTGGAGGGGAACAGCCCAAGGAGACCAAGCTGGATACCGGGAGGCCAATCGGTCCAGTGGTAGCGTGCATGCGGGGTGGTGTCGTGATCGATAAGTCATTTGTTTTCATGGTGTTAGCGTGCACCGTGGCGCCGTTGCTCGGAGCCGCCGTGTATCTTGCGACGTTCCTCTTCTGAGAGGGCGTCTCGGGCGTCCGTAGCTGCCGCCTGTCGGCTTTGGCGCGGGCGTTTGCGTCGCGCATCGCCCGTGATCGCTTGACGGACAAGAAGCATCCCCGTCGGCCGCAGCTAGAGCCCGCCGGTCAGCGAGGCTGGTGTGCGTCGCGGAGCCGCGGAGCGGGCTTGACTCCCACCGTGGTCGGCGGGCAACGCTAGCGGTCTCGCTCACAAAACTCTCCCGCAGCGAACCCGCCAACGTCCCAGGAGCCTCCCATGAAGCTTGTTCGATTTGGTGCGCCCGGCGCCGAGCGGCCCGGCATCGTCGACGCGCAGGGCGCCGTGCGCGACCTCTCCGCGCATGTGACCGACGTCACCGGCGAGGCCCTGGGCGATGCGAGCCTCGACAAGCTGCGCAAGCTGGACCTGAAGGCGCTTCCCGTGGCGCCACAGGGCGCGCGGCTGGGGCCGCCGGTGGGCAACGTGCGCAACTTCATCGCGGTGGGCCTCAACTACGAGGATCATGCCAAGGAGACGGGCTCGCCGATCCCGAAGGAGCCGATCCTCTTCAACAAGCTGCCCAACTGCATCGTCGGCCCCACCGACGAGGTGATGGTGCCGAAGGGCTCCATCAAGCTCGACTACGAGGTCGAGATCGCGTTCGTGATCGGCAAGCGTGCGCGCTACGTGGCGGACAAGGACGCGCTCGCCCACATCGCCGGGTACTCGATCTGCAACGACGTCTCGGAGCGCCACTTTCAGGCAGAGCGCGGGGGACAGTGGATGAAGGGCAAGTGCGCCGAGACGTTCGGGCCGCTGGGACCGTGGCTCGTCACCCGCGACGAGATCGCCGACGTGGGCAATCTTGCCATGGCGCTCGACGTGAACGGGCAGCGCCGCCAGACCGGCAACACCAGGACCATGATCTTCGCCATCCCGCACCTGCTCTCCTACATCTCCCAGTTCATGGTGCTGGAGCCCGGCGATGTGGTCACCACCGGCACACCCCCCGGCGTGGCGCTCGGCATGAAGCCCCCCGTGTGGCTCAAGCCCGGCGACGTAATGACACTGACCATCGAGGGTTTGGGCACGCAGACCTCCAAGGTCGTGCCGTTCAAGGAGTAGCGCTCGTGTTCCTGCACTGACATATGGTTCCGCGTCGCCCCGGCACTTGTTGCCGGGGGTTCAGCCCAAAGCAAAAGGCGAGGCAAGGGGTTGGCTGGATGGTGGGAACAAGTCCCGACATGCCAACAGGCACGCTTTGTCAGACTCACAACACCGGGCTGGTGCGCTGCCAAGCGACGGGGCCGCCTCTGACGACAGGCGATCGCCCGAGGCGGCGCCCGTTCAGGGCCTGGGGGACTTCTCCTCCGGCGGCTCGGGCGGCTCGCGGTGCCTGATGTCGCCGCTCAGGCGGTCGGACAGGGCAAGCAGCACGCTCGACACTACGAACACGATGTGGATGCCGGCGTACCACCACAGGTCGCGGTCGGAGACGGACTTGACGGCCATGAACTGCTTCAGGAGCTGGATCGCCGAGATCGCCACGATCGAGCCGAGCAGCTTGATCTTCAGGGACGTGAAGTCGATGGCGCCCATCCAGGAGGGCCAGTCGCGCTCGTCGGTGTGGTCGATGCGCGAGACGAAGTTCTCGTAGCCCGAGAAGATCACGATCGTCACCAGGGCACCGGTGAGGGCGAGATCGACCAGGCTCAGCATGCCCAGGATCGCCTCCTCCTCGGTGATGACGATGGCGCGCGCCGCCATGTGGTAGAACTCCTGCACGAACTTGATGAGCAGGACGACGATGCCGAGCGCCAGGCCGAGGAAGAACGGCGCCAGCAGCCAGCGGCTCGCGGTCAGCAGGCGCTCGATGAGGCGCTCCACGCTTCTGTCGCGCTCGGCCATGGGCGGTCGATCCTCGTGGCGGCGAATCCGGGGGGCGATGATAAGCGCGTTGCGCGGCGGAGGGAAATCGTCGCCTGCGCCGCGCTGCTGCGGCCGATACGGCAGCGCCACGGTGTGCCGTCGAGGTCGCTTCGCTTGGCAATGGCGCTTAAGGGCAATATTGTCCGGTGCGAGCTCCGGTTCTACAAAGGCGGCCATGACGGACCTGATGGAGAAGGCCATCGCCAGCGTTCGGCGCTGGCCGGCGCGGCAGCAGGATCGGCTGGGCGCACAGCCGTATCCAGCGAGCGATGAAGAACTGCTGGCCATCGACGAGGCCCTCGCGCAGATCGAGGCGGGTGACTACGCCACCGATGCAGAGGTCGAGCCGGCAAGTCGTCAGGCCCGCCGGGCCTGATCCCGCCCGAAGCCGAGCCCGATGCAGAAGGCCACGGCGGGCTGCCAGACCAGGAACAGCAATCGCTCGTCCACCAGCTTGCGCTGACCGGCGAACAGGAGCAGCCCGGCGACGGCGCCGACGGCGCAGGTGGCCGCGAGGCGCACGGGCCGGCGTAACTCCGGCGCGAAGATGGCGCAGCCAAGATGCGTGAGACCGGCGCCGACAGCTCCGGCGGCGAGGCTGGCGGCGATGAGATGCGGGGTGTCGTCCTCGTTCCTCTGCAGGCGGATCGCGACCTGGATGGCGGCGCTCCAGGCGTAGAGGGTGATGACCGGCAGCACGGGCAGCGCCCACGCGCTGCCGGTCGCGAGCCGGAGGCTCAACGCGACGGCGATCCCGAACGCCAGGCCGATCGGCAACGGGCCGGCGTCCAGAAAGAAGACCTCCGCAATCGGCTTCAGCCACCGCACCTCCAGATCGAAGCCGATGCCGGACGAGAAGAGGCCGGAAAAGAGGCCCAGGGCGCCCATGGCCAGCGCCGGCCGCTGTCGCACGCGGTCGGCTATCCCCATCGAAATCATCGCGTCGCTCCGCACTCCCTGCAACCTGCAGATTAGCATTAGCACGCGATTATGGCTGGCGCAGGTAGGAGACGAGGCGGACGCGCGCCTCCGGCATCTCCAACCCGAGGGGGGCGAGCGCCCGCGCCTCCAGGAAATGGCCGGTGAGGGCGAAGCCGGCGAGGATCTCCGCGCTCCCGACGGCCCCGGCCGGACCGGCACGCAGAAAGCCCGGCAATGCCAGAAGGCGTTCCTTGTAGGGCGCGCCGGCCTCGGCCGAGACGGCACGGCCGGACTTCGGCGAGACGTAGATCAGGTTCTCCGTCCCCGCGGTCGCGGCGCACCGCGCGAGATCGAGGCCGAAGCCCAGTTCGTCGAGCAGGGCCAGCTCCCAGCGCACCACCAGCGCCGGCCACACCGCGCGGTCGTCGAGATAGCCCAGCACGAACAAGGAGATCTCGAACAGGTTGGGGTGCGGGTCGCGCTCGGGCAGCAGGCGAGCGAGCGCGGCCATGGAGGTGATTGCGGCCAGCGCGGCGGCATCCTCCATCAGCGGGGCCGCGAAGCCCCGGCGCAACTCGACGGTGAAGTGGCCCAGGTTGTCGGCGAGCCGCGCCTTCCAGGTGGCGTCGACGTGGTTGCCGGTCTGCAGCACGGGCCGCAGCCTGCGCGAGCGCCCGCCGTGCACCAGCCCGAGGTGGCGCCCATGTGCGCGCGTGAACAGGTCCAGCACCGCCGCGGTCTCGCCGTGCGGGCGCACGCTCAGGACCACGCCTTCATCCGACCATTCCATCATCCGGCATGTTAGCCGGAGTCGCGGCCGCCGCAGACTACCGGCACGCCTCCGGGGCCATAATTGTTGTAAGCCTGAAATATCGCGGGCATGATGCCGGACTGCAGGACGGCCGGGAAGGGCATCCGGGAAGGACCGCCCGGGCGGGCGAGGACCAGCGGAGGCCCGATGCTGAGGGACCGGATCGAGGCGAAGTGGATCGACGCCTTCGTGCGGGTCTTCGAGCTGTGCAAGGTGCAGCCGGGCGAGGCCTGCGCCATCCTGTCCGAGACCCAGTCGCGCCCTCTCAACGTGCATCTTGCCGAGCTGGCGCTGGCGCGCCTCGGCGCCACGGCGTTCCACGTCGTCGTCCCCTCGCCGCCGCAGGACGCGCCGGTGCCCGTGCGATCGACCGGCGCCTCCAACGCGCTCGCCGGCCAGCGCGCCGCTGTTGCCGGGCTGAAGGCTGCGGGCCTCGTGGTCGATCTCACCGTAGAGGGCCTATTGCACGCGCGCGAGCTGCCCGAGGCGCTCTCCGGCGGCGCGCGGCTCCTGATGATCTCCAACGAGCACCCCGACGCGCTGGAGCGGCTGGTGCCCGAGCCGGCGATGGAGCCGCGCGTCAAGGCCGCGGTGAAGCGGGCGCGGGCCGCCAAGAGCATGCGGGTGGTATCGGCTGCAGGCACCGAGCTGACGGTGGACATGCGGGACGCCTCCACCGCCGGCGTCTGGGGCTGGTGCGACCGGCCGCGAACGGTGGCCCACTGGCCCGGCGGCCTTGTCGTGAGCTTCCCGCGCGCGGGGGCGGTGAACGGCACGCTTGTGCTGGACGCCGGCGACGTGAACCTCACCTTCAAGCGCTACCTGGAGAGCCCCGTGCGCCTCACCATCGAGGCCGATTACGTGACGCGCATCGACGGCACGGGCACGGACGCGGAGCTGATGCGGCGCTACTTCGCCGCCTGGGGCGACCGGGAGGCGTATGCCACCAGCCATGTCGGCTGGGGCCTCAACGAGCGCGCCCGCTACGAGGCGCTCGCCATATACGACCGGCGCGACACCAACGGCACCGAGGTCCGCGCGTTCGCCGGCAACTTCCTGTTCTCCACCGGCGCCAACGAGTTCGCCAAGCGCTTCACCGAGGGCCACTTCGATCTGCCGGTGCGCAACTGCACCATCATCCTCGACGACGAGCCGGTGGTCGAGCAGGGCCGTCTCGTGGAGACGAGATGACACCGCTCGTTCTCGTGCACGGCATCGGCGCGGACGGCCGCATGTTCGCGCCTGTCGTGGAGCGCCTGGCCGACACGGCGCGCGCCATCGTCTGGGACCTGCCCGGCTACCGCGGCAAGCGGCTCGACGGCGCGCTCACCTTCCCCGGCCTCGCCGCCGCGCTCGCCGCCGACCTCGATGCGCTGGGCATCGAGCGTGTGGTGGTGCTCGGCCATTCCATCGGCGGCATGGTGGCGCAGGAGCTGGCGGCAACGCGCCCGCGCCGCTTGCGGGCCCTGATCCTGTCGGCGACGACCTCGGTCTTCGGCAGCCGCGACGGTACGTTCCAGCGGGAGTTCGTGAAGGCGAGGCTGGCCCCGCTCGATGCGGGGCAGAGCATGGCGGAGATGGCCGCGGAGGTCGCGCCGAGGCTCGTCGGCTCGCGGGCGGAGGCGGAGCCGGCGGCGGTGAGACTCATGTCGGAGGTGCCGGAGCCGACCTTCCGCGCGGCCGTGGCGTGCCTCGTCACCTTCAACCGCCGCGCCGAGGCCGGGCGCATCGGAGTGCCGACGCTGCTGATCGCTGGCGAGGAGGACACCAACGCGCCGCTCAAGACCATGTCGCGCATGGCGGAGGCCATTCCCGGCGCCCGCCTGGAGGTGCTGCGCGGCATCGGCCATCTCGCGCCGCTCGAATGCCCGGACCGCTACGCGGACATCGTGCGGCGATTCCTGGCCGGGCTGCCGACGGAGGGCGAAGCATGAGCGCGCCCACACGTAGGTTGGGTCGAGCGGCAGCAAGACCCAACAAACCGCGGTGTTGGGTCTCCCCCAGCCTTCGCCGGGGTCGACCCAGACCTACGGAGAGCCTCTCATGAGCTTTCCGGACCTCGACGACATCGACCCCGAGGCGCCGATGTTCGATCCGCCGGCGCTCGGCATCGCCGAGGAGGAGGCGACCCTCAATGCCCTGGCACGCCGCCTCGGCAAGGCGCACTTCGCGGCCCGCGCTGCGGAGTACGACCGCGAGGCGCGCTTCCCCACCGAGAACTACAGCGACCTGCGCGACGCAGGGCTGCTCGGCATCGCGGTACCCAGCGAGCACGGCGGGCTCGGCGCGGGATATCGGGCCTACATGACGACGGCGGCCGAGATCGGCCGCTACTGCGGCGCCACCGCGCTCACCTTCAACATGCACGTGTGCTCGTGCCTGTGGACCGGGGCCCTCTCGGACGATCTCGACATGAGCGATGAGGACCGAGCCGAGCACGCCCGGCGCCGCGCCATCCACTACGCCCGCATCGTCAAGGACGGCGCCATCTATGCCCAGCCCTTCTCCGAGGGCGGCGCGGCGGCGGCCGGCACGGCGCCCTTCTCCACCTCGGCGAGCCGGGTGGACGGCGGGTGGCGCATCAACGGCCGGAAGATCTTCGCCTCGCTGTCGGGCTCGGCCGACTACTACGGCATCCTGTGCGGCGAGATTGAGCCGGGACGTCCGCCCTCGCTGCGCGACACCATGTACATCGCGGTGCCGGCGGCGGCACAGGGCGTCCAGGTGATCGGCGACTGGGACCCCCTCGGCATGCGCGGTACCGTCTCGCGCACGCTCGTCTTCAAGGACGTGTTCGTCGATGACGATGCGGCGCTGATGCCGCGCGGCGTCTACTACCAGGCGGCCTCGCGCTGGCCGCACATGTTCATGACGCTGACACCGACCTACATGGGCATCGCCCAGGCAGCGTTCGACTTCACGGTGAAGTACCTGCGCTGCGAGATCCCCGGCACGGGCAGGGAGAAACGCCGCAAGTTCGCCACCAAACAGCTGGCCATCGCGCAGATGTTCGTCATGCTGCAGCAGACCAAGGCGCTGTGGTTCCAGGCCATCAGCGAGGCGCGCGCCGACCCGACCAAGGAGCAGGTGCTGCGCGCCTACGCCGCCCAGTTTACGGTGATGGAGAATTCCAACGAGCTCACCCGGCTCGCCATCCGCACCTGCGGCGGCCAGTCGATGCTCAAGACGCTGCCGCTGGAGCGGCTCTACCGCGACAGCCGCTGCGGCTCGCTGATGCTGCCGTGGACAGCCGAGATCTGCCTCGACCGCATCGGTCGCGAAAGCCTCTACGAGCGCGGCGAGACGGACGA
>DATBKR010000640.1:0-2270 GCA_036555805.1 Hyphomicrobiaceae bacterium
CCTCGATCGTCAGGCGCGACTGCAGCAAGAGCTGCGGCTGCTGCAGCGGGATCGGCTGGCCGTCGTAGCCGCTGATCATTCCGCACAGGGCGATGCGGCCGAACGCGTTCATACGGGCGAGGGTGACGTCGAGCACCGTGCCGCCGACGTTCTCGAAGCAGCCGTCGACGCCGTCGGGAGTCGCCTCCTTGAGCGCCTGGTAGAGCGCCTTCGAATCGCGATGCGCCTTGTAGTCGACGCAGGCGTCGAAGCCGAGCTCGTCCCTCACGTAGCGGCACTTCTCCGGCCCGCCGGCGATGCCCACCGCACGGCAGCCCTTGATCCTGGCGATCTGGCCCACCACCGAGCCTACCGCGCCGGCAGCGGCCGAGACCGCCACCGTCTCGCCGCGCTTCGGCTGGCCCACGTCGAGCAGGCCGAAGTAGGCCGTCCAGCCGGGCATGCCCAGGCCGCCGATCCAGCGCTCCAGCGGCGCCTGCGAGGGATCGACCTTCACCACCCGCTCGCCGTTGGAGACGGCGTACCTCTGCGCGCCGAACAGGCCCGTCACCGCATCGCCCGGCCTGAAGCCGGGGTTGTTGGACGCCTCCACAGTGCCGACGGCGTAGGCGCGCATGACCTCGCCCAGCGCCACCGGTGGCACGTACGAGCGGCCCTCGCTCATCCAGCCGCGCATGGCCGGATCGAGCGAGACATAGGCAATCCTGACGCGGAACTCGCCGGCGCCCGGCTCCGGCACCGGGCCGTCCTCGATGGCGAAATCCTCGCGCCTGACCATGCCTACGGGCCGGCGCGCCAGCCTGACCATGCGGTTGCTCATCGGGGCCTCGCCTCCCTCGGCTTGTCGTGCTTTAGCAATCATCGGCCCCCACGGCATGAGGGGTCAAGCGCCGACACCGCCATGCCCACCACGGAGCGTTCCGTCGCCGCATCGCGCGGCGCCAGCGCGCATTCGGGGCTTGACGCGGTCGGTGGCGCGACTAGACCCGTCTTGCTCACGCCGACGTTCGAGTCCCCGCAAATGTCCCTATGACCGACGCGCGCACAGACGCCACGCCCCGCAAAGCTCTGCGGCCGCGCGATGCGGCGACCCTGATCATCGTTGACACCGCAAGCGGCGAGCCGCGCGTGCTTCTCGGGCGGCGGCGCGAGGACTTGGCGTTCATGCCTGGCCGCTACGTGTTTCCCGGCGGCCGGGTGGACCCTTCTGACCGGCAGGTCGCGGTCGAGCACGATCTGGCACCGGGCAACATCGAGAACCTGATGGTCGCCATGAAGGGCAACCGCAGCCCGGCGCGGGCGCGCGCTCTGGCGCTGGCGGCCGTGCGCGAGACCTTCGAAGAAGCCGGCATCCTGATCGGCATCCCGTCGCGGCCGTCGCCTCCGCCCAAGGCGCGCGCCTGGCAGAAGTTCTTCTCGCTCGGCTTCCGGCCCGCGCTGACGCAGCTCACGTTCTTCGCGCGCGCCATCACGCCGCCGGGCCGGCCGCGGCGCTACGACACACGCTTCTTCTGCGTCGCGGCCGAGGCCATCGTGCACCGGGTGACCGCCGCCGACGGCGAGCTGTCGGACCTCGAATGGCACACCATCGAGCAGGCGCGCGGCCTCGACCTGCCCAACATCACGCGTGTCGTGCTGGAGGACCTGGGAGAGCGCATCGTCGCGGGTGCCCTGCAAAAATGCGATGCGCCCGTCCCCTTCTATCACCGCCGCAACGGCCATTTTCACCGCGACCTCATCGGGGCGGACACACGCCTTGACTCGTGAGGTTGTGCGGATAAAGTGCGGCCCCACTCAACTTCCCGATCAATACGGGGCGGCCGGAACCCATGGCAAAGAAGATCACAACCAAGATCAAGCTGCTTAGCACCGCGGGCACGGGCTTCTTCTACGTGACCAAGAAGAACCCTAAGACCGCGACCGACAAGATCAGCTTCCGCAAATACGATCCGATTGCGCGCAAGCACGTCGCGTTCAAGGAAACCAAGATCAAGTAGCAGCGTCTGGAGACGCGCCGCCTCTGCGCCCGGAGGCGCTGACGCGATCGGTGCGGGCTTTGCCATGCTCGCCACGGGCGCGCGCCGATTTCTCTCAGTGTCAACGTGTCGGGGTAGAAGAGGCCGGCGCCGAGACTGACTTCGGCAGCGGGGTAGAAGTCCGAGCAGCCCCGGCACCGGCCTGCCAAGTCCGGACCAAAGAGGGCGTTGGTCATCGACCTGGCGATTGATCGGCCCTGCGCGGCATTCAAGAGGAGGCCACTCCTTACCGCC
>DATBKR010000641.1:0-10011 GCA_036555805.1 Hyphomicrobiaceae bacterium
TCGAGGGGGAAGGTCTTGTCGATGGGCAGGCCGAGCTCGCCGTTCTCGATGTGCGGCCACAGGTCGGCGCGCATGGCCTGCACGATCTCACGCACCTCCTCGACCGACCGGGTGCGGAAGGTGACGCCGATGTAGTCGATGCGCTTCAGCGCGTGCAGATCGAAGTCGAACTCGCCCTTGGCACCGCCGAGACGGCCGACGTTGACGATGCGGCCCAGCACCGCTGCGGCCCGCATGTTCTCGTTGGCGACGCTGGCCGAGACCTGGTCGACGATGAGGTCGACGCCCCTCCCGCCCGTGGCCGCCACCACCTCCTGCGACCAGTCGGGCCTGGCGGTATCGACGGCGAGATCGGCGCCGAATTCCTTCAAGCGGGCGCGCCGCCCTTCGTTGGTGGAGGTGCCCACCACGAGACGCGCTCCTTTGAGCTTGGCGATCTGCAGCCCCATCAGGCCCACGCCGGAGCTGGCGCCCTGGATCATGACGGCTTCGCCAGCCTTCAGGCGCCCCGCCGTGACGAGCGCGTTGTGCATGGTCTGGAGGGCGATGGGCAGCGTCGCCGCCTGCTCCCAGCCCATGTTGTTGGCGGGGACGGGCGACACGCGGCCCCAGTCGGTGACGGCGTACTCGGCGTAGCAGCCGCTGCCGCTGCCCATCACGCGGTCGCCCGGCTTCACGGCGGTGACGGCGCTTCCCACAGTCTCCACCTCCCCCGCGAACTCCAGGCCCACGATGGTACCGGCGCCGCCGATGCTGCCGTGGCTGCGGCCCGCGGCCACCTGCAGGTCGGCGCGGTTGAGGCCGGCGGCGCGCACGCGCACCAGAACCTGCTCGGCGCCGGCACTGGGCTTCGGCACGTCCCGGATCTGGAGGCCGTTGTCGGTCACAACCGCAGCTTTCATCGCCCGCTCCTCATCGTCAGGACTCGTCTCTTCCTTCTTGGAGCCGCCGCTCCGCCCCATGACTCCCAACGGCCGGGGTGCACGCCGGGATCGGCGACCATCTGACACCAATTGGACCGCGCCGCCAACCGGCGTGCCGCCAAATTGGACAGAACCCGCGTCGAAAGCGGTGGACACCGCCGATCTTCGTCCGCCGAAGGAGCAATCCGGCGATGGCCGGCCTCGCCCTCCGGCGCAGGACCTGCATCGGCGCCGCCGGTCTCAGGGTTTCGCCGCAAGCCTTTATTGGGTTTGTGCCGATTGGCCCGAGATGCCCCCTCCGCCAACCTGCGGGGTGGCGGACACGCGGCCGGCGTCGGGCGCCGCCGCGGCCGGAGGGCTGCCGCCGATCACCTCGGTCTGGATGGAGTAACCCCATGAAGACGCTTCTCAGCATCCTCGCCCTGGCGGGCGCATTCACGCTCGGCGGCGCTGCCACGGAGCAGTGGGTCGGCGGCAATCTCTTGCAGGCCCAGGCGGCCAGCAGCGCCTGTTTCCAGAACTGCGCCAACGTGCGCCGCTGGCCCGCGGCCCAATGCCAAGCGTATTGCAAAGGCAAGACCCGGCGGAGGTAGGGCTGGCCCCCGTCGCACCGCGCGCGTCCAGCGGGCTCTATGGCCGAGCGGCGGCGCGTGGTCTGCGCCCTTACCGGCTTGCTTCTTATTGGAATTTCAAGATGGACTTGCAGGAGGCCGCGCCCTGACGGCAGAGCCGGGCGCGGCCCCGAAGATGCGAGTATCGCGCCCTGACCCCCGTGGCGCGAGCCGGGCGGCTCACGGAAACGATTTCTAACCAATCGCAGATTCAAGTCAAGGCGTCCCAAAAATGGCGAAAATGTGCTTCGGCTGACCATGCGGCAGCCGGCGCCGCCGAATTTCGTTGCCATCCGGTGGGGCCGCCAGCGGGCCGCGGGCGATCCCGCAGAACCTCACGGGCAGGCGGGGCCGAGCGTCAGCTCGCGCCGCTCCAGCTCCACGACCGGCCCCCCCGGCTCGGCCAGGCCACGGCCCACCAGTTCGACGCTCCAGGCGCCCGCCGTCGGCTTTGGCCGGGGCGCGATCCGATAGAGGTTGTAGCGGGCCAGCGCCTCGCGCCCGTGCGCCCGCGCCAGCGAGGCGGACGGTGCACCCACCACAGCGGTACGGCACGGCGGGCCTGCCGCCCGGCCGGGGCCGCGCGGTAACCACGCCAGCATGTTGCGGTGGTTGTGGCCGTGGATCACCAGCTCAGCACCCCGGCGCTCCAGCACGGATTCGAGGTCGGCGGCATCGCGCAGCCCGCGCGTGGCGTCGGCCTGACCGCGCAGCGGCGGGTGGTGGATGAGCACCAGCCGGAACAGGCCCGCCCCGCGCAGCCGCTCCAGGATCGCGTCGAGCCGCGCCAGCTGTGCGCGCCCCACCCGGCCCCAGGCCAGCAGCGGCGGCGTAGGAATGGCGGAGTCCATCCCCACGAGCGCCACCTCGCCCAGCACGCGCACGAAGGGCGGGCCCTCCGCATCGCCGCCTGCGAAGGCCAGGCCCTCGGCGTTGGAGGCCATGTAGGCGGCCCAGCGGCGCGGGCCTGGATCGCGCCGCATACGCACGTAGGTGTCGTGGTTGCCGGGCACCACCGTCACCCGCTCCGGCGGCCCCAGCGCGCCGAGCCAGGCCAGCGCCTCGATGTGCTCCCGGGGCAGACCGATGTTGACGAGGTCCCCGGTGACGGCGATGTGGTCGGGCCGGTGGCCGAGGAGGTCGGCGACGATGCGGTCGAGCGCGGCCTGCTGGTGGTCGTGCCGGCGCTTGCGCAGCCAGTTGAGGTAGCCGAGCCCGCGCTTCAAGCCCCAGTGGCGTGGGCCGAAGCCCGCCACCGGCCCCAGGTGGACATCGGTGAGGTGGGCGACCGTGAAACTGATGAAACTCATGGGGCGCGTCTTCGGGGGCGGTCTTCCACAGGCACATCGGGGGGCTGCAACAGGGGGCAGAGACAGGGCCGGCGGCCCTCACTAGCTTCTTCCGGCGCCCTTGCCAAATGCAGGCAGCGGGAGATAGACGCGGGGCCCACATGGTTGCCAGGCGACTTCTGACCAAGGCGCTGCAGCGCTACTGGCGCCTGAGCCGCGGGCTGACCCTGGGCGCGCGGGGCGTCGTGCTCGACCCCGGCAACCGCGTGTTGCTGGTGCGACACGGCTACCAGCCCGGCTGGCACTTCCCCGGCGGCGGCGTGGAGTGGGGGGAGACCGTGCTGCAGGCGCTGACACGCGAGTTGCGTGAAGAAGCCGGCGTGATCGTCGGCGAGACACCCCCTCTGTTCGGACTCTACGCCAATTTCCAACGCTTTCCCGGCGACCACGTGGCCCTTTTCGTGGTGCGCAGCTGGCACCAGGAGGCCGTTCCCGGACCCAACTACGAGATCGCCGAGCAGCGCCTGTTCGCGGCCGACGCACTGCCCCCGGACGCTTCGGGCGCAGTGCTGCGACGCCTCGCCGAGGTGCTCTCCGGCCATCCCAGAGCCGACGCCTGGTAGGCCGCCGCAGGCCATTCGTGTTGACCGCGGCGCAATTGCCGCTATGCGTGGCCCCGTTCCGGCCCCTTTTCAGCCCGTTGCCGTCCCCTTCCGCGCCCTTCGCCCGCCATTCCCTCGCCGTTCCCATGCCCACGTCCGAGCCCTTCGTCATACGTCCGGTACGTCCGGAAGACGGCCCCGCCATCGCGTCGCTGCATGCGCGCGCCATGGGTCCCGGACGCTTCGCGCGCACGGCCTACCGGGTGCGCGAATGTGCTCCCGACGCTTCTCCGCACTGTCGGATCGGCCTTCTGGACGACCGCCTCGTCGCCGCGGTGCGCTTCACCGAGGTGACTATCGGCGGCCGCGGCGGGGCACTGCTGCTCGGCCCTCTCGCAGTCGACCCGGCCTTCGCCAACCGCGGGTACGGCCGGGGCCTCGCCGCCCGGGCCATGGCCGAGGCCGGCGCAGCCGGCATCGCTCTCGTCGTGCTGGTGGGCGACGAGCCTTACTACGCCCGCCTCGGCTTTCGCCGCGTCCCGCGCGGGCGGATCGCGCTGCCCGGCCCCGTGGACCCCGACCGCCTGCTGGCCGCCGAGCTGCGTCCCGGTGCGCTGGCGGAATACTCAGGCCTCGTCCGGTGCCAGAGCCAGAGGGTCTGACACCGGCCGCGCTATCCCTTCACCGCCAGCAACTCGACCTCGAAGATCAGTGTGGAGAACGCTGGGATGCCGCTTCGGGGTGTGCCGCCGTAGCCGAGGTCGGGCGGGATGATGAGGGTGCGCCTGCCGCCAACCTTCATGCCGGCCACGCCCTCGTCCCAGCCTCTGATCACCTGGCCGCGCCCGAGCGCGAACTCGAACGGGTTGCCGCGGTCGAGCGAGCTGTCGAACTTGGCCCCCTTCTGGCCGTTCTGGTAGAGCCAGCCCGTGTAGTGCATGACGCAGATCTGACCGGGCCTGGGAAACGCCCCGCTGCCCGCCCTGGTGTCGGCCACCCTGAGACCCGAGGCATACGTCGTGAAGGATTGCGGTGCAGCGCCCTCGGACTTCACCGCGGCCGCCGACGGCTCGCCGGTGCTGCTGCCGCCGCACCCGGCGAGCAGCGCTGCGGCGGCAACGACGGCTGCAACGGCGCGCATGGGCCCCTCCCGGTCTACTCGGCTGCCGACTCTCCCCGCTGCCAGTCTTACCGCCCGCCGCCGCGAGAATCCGTGGCCCCGGAGTCGCACTCGCCCCGCGAACGCCGGCGCCGGGCCCAGGCCCAGCCACGGAGACCGCGGTCACGAGAAGCGGCAGCGCGCGATCGCCTTGCTCAACGATCGCCCCGAACAACTGCGGCCTGACGCGACGCCCTGATGGGAGCACGCGGCCGGGTACAGCCCGAGCGCCTCATGCGGCATTCGCCGCCGGGCGGCCAGGCACCAGCAGCACGGCCTCGCCTTCCAGCACCGTCTTGCCGTCCACCACGCACACGCAGTCGAAGCGCACCCGGCGCTTGGCGGGGTAGAGTTCCATCACCCTGACGCTGGCCACCACCCGGTCGCCGACCTTGACGGGTGCACGGAAATTCAGGGTCTGCGACACGTAGATGGCACCCGGCCCCGGCATCGCCGAGCCGAACACCGCCGAGATGTAGCCCGCCGTCAGCATGCCGTGGGCGATGGGCTCGCGGAACACCGTCTTGGCGGCGAAGTCCGCGTCCAGATGCACCGGGTTCCAGTCGCCCGTGATCTCGGCGAAGGCGAGGATGTCGGCAGCGGCCACGGTCTTGGCGAGGCTCGCCTCCATGCCCAGCTCCAAGTCCTCGTAATAGTAGAACCGCCGTGCCGCCACGTTCATACGCCTGTCCTTCGGCTCTGACCAAGATGCCCATGTCGCGCTGCAAAATTAGTCGTTACGAGAATGCACTGCAACAACCCCAGCTGGTGTCGCCGCGCTGGCTGGATTGTAGAAAAATCTGTGGTTTTTCCGCAACTACCGGCTCGTGTTCGCCGTCTGTCCGGCCGCCGGCAGCGCCCCGCCGGGTTTCGCCTCGCTATGCAGCATGCCTGGCCGCAGCCTGTTTCCTGGGCCATCCACGTCGTTGCGCCGGCCGTGGGCGGGAGCTATAAGCAGGCGCTCCCGCACATCGTCTGAACGTCGGCCTGCATCGAAAAGATGCTCCTTTGCCGGACTCGGAAAGACCACCATGAGCGCCCACAAGCCCCTGATGCCGAAAGCCACAGCCGTCTGGCTGGTGGAAAACACCTCGCTGTCCTTCGAGCAGATCGCCGAGTTCTGCGGGCTGCACGTGCTGGAGGTGAAGGGCATCGCCGATGGCGACGTGGCGCAGGGCATCAAGGGCCTCGACCCCATCTCCAACGGCCAACTCACGCGCGAAGAGATCCAGCGCGCCGAGGAAGACCCCGAGCACCGCCTGGCGCTGGCCGAGCGCAAGGTCGACGTCCCGCAGGTGAAGGCCAAGCCGGGCCCGCGCTACACGCCGGTGTCGCGCCGCCAGGACCGGCCCAACGCCGTCCTGTGGCTGCTTCGGAACCACTCGGAGCTGAAGGACAGCCAGATCATCCGCCTGGTTGGCACCACGAAACCGACCATCGCCGCCATCCGCGACCGCACACACTGGAACTCGGCCAACCTCACGCCGCAGGACCCGGTGGCACTGGGCTTGTGCTCGCAGATCGACCTCGACACTGAAGTGCAGAAGGCCGCAGCGCGCCTGGAGCGCGAACGAGCCGAGCAGCGCAAGAAGCTGGAAAAGGCCGGCACTCTCCTGCCCACGTCGGAGACCGTGCCGGGTCTTGGCCCGCAGCCGGACATCGACCTGGACGCGTTGCTGCCGGACGCCCTGGAGCGCACCGCACGCGCTGCGGAGAAGCCAGAGCCGGACACCGGCGCCGAAGGCGAGCCGCACGAGCGCGACGAAGCCAAGAGCGAGCAGACGTAGCTGGGCTGCAATCGAACAGCCGGTTCGAGATTCGGCAGTCGGGCGTCGGGCACGCCGGGGCCGCCAGTTCTTGCTCAGGGCGCCCGGCGCCTTCAATGCTTCCGCAACGCGCTCCGCTCGCCCGGCGCCCGATGCCCGATGCCCGACGCCCGATTGCCGGCTCCTGCTTCCCGGTCGCGGGCCAGCAGGGCGACAGCGGCGCCCAGCCGGCCGCCGGCCCGGTCCAGGACCGCCCTGGCGAGGTCGAGGTCGCAGCCATCGAGCAGCAATACCGCCAGCTTTACGTTGCCGCCCGCACGAGCGAGAGCGTCGCGGGCCTTCGGTGTGCTGCCGCCCGTCAGCCGGCGCACGATGGCCTCGCGGCGGCGAGCGAGCTTGGCATTGGAGGCCTGCACGTCCACCATCAGGCCCCGGTAGACGCGGCCGAGCCGGATCATCAGCAGCGACGACAGCAGGTTGAGAGCGATGCGCTGCGCGGTGCCCGCGTTCATGCGCGTGGACCCGGCGATCGGCTCGGGCCCGGTGTCGAGGAAGATCGCGTGCTCGGCTTCGGCGAGGATGGGCGTGCCGGGGTTGTTGGCGATGCCGATGGTGAGCGCGCCCCGCCGCTTCGCCTCGCGCAGGCAGCCGAGCGTGAAGCCCGTGGTGCCGCTCGCCGCCACCGCGATCAGCGCGTCGGAAGGGCCCACGCCCTGCTGCGCCACCTGCTCCGTGGCGTTGGCCGTCTCGTCCTCCGCCCCCTCCACCGCCTTGAGCAGCGCCTCGCGGCCGCCCGCGATGAGCAGGACCAGCCGCTCCGGCGGCCAGTCGAAGGTCGGCATCAGCTCGGCGCCGTCCTGCACCGCCAAGCGCCCCGAAGTGCCGGCACCGGCATAGATGAGGCGTCCGCGCTCGCCGAGGCGGCCCTCCATGGCCGCCACGGCACCGGCAATGGCGCCACGGGCGGCGCGCACGGCGGCGACGGCGGCGAACTGTGCCTCGATCATAGCGTCGAGCGCATCCTGCGGCTCCCAGGCGTCGATGCCGGAGAACCTGGGGCAGGGGCGCTCCGTCGCTGCCGTGGAGGCGGCGGACGCCGCGGGCCGGTCTGCAGCCTTAACCATCGCGTTGGCCCAACCCCTTCCGCTCGTTTGGATCTTTGCGTGTCAGAACATAGATAGGCGACATCGGGCGAGGGTTGCAGGTGGGCAAACCATTACTTTTTCTCGGGGTTGACGGCGGCGGCACACGCTGCCGCGCGCGCCTTGCCCATGCGACCGGCGCCATCCTCGGCGAGGCCGTGGCCGGCCCCGCCAACATCCGTATCGGCCTCGACGAAAGCCTGCGGTCGGTGCTGGACGCCGCCGGCCAGTGCCTGGCCCAGGCGGGCGTCGCGCAGGACGCCCCGGTCGCAGCGTGCCTCGCGCTCGCAGGCGCCAGCGAGCCCAGGGAAGCCGCGGCGGCGCACGCCGCCTGCGCGGGCCGCTTCCATCGGGTCCGCATCGCCACCGACGCGGAGGCGGCGTGCGTCGGCGCGCACCGGGGCGAGGACGGCGGCGTCATCATCGTGGGCACCGGCAGCATCGGGTGGGCGGTGTGCGGCGGTCGCAGCGTCCGCGTCGGCGGCTGGGGCTTCCCCGTATCGGACGAAGGCGGCGGCGCCTGGCTCGGCTGCGAGGCGGTGCGCCGCACGCTGTGGGCCCACGACGGGCGCATCGCCTGGACGCCCCTGCTGCGGCGCGTCTCTGCCGAGTTTGGCTCCGATCCGCACGCCATCGTGCGCTGGATGGGTCCTGCAAAGCCGCGCGATTTCGCACGGCTCGCGCCGCTGGTGCTCGACCACGCCGAACACGACGATCCTGCCGCCGCCGAGATCATGCGCCTCGCCGCCGCCCACATCGACGCCATCGCCCAACGCCTCACCGAACACGGCGCGCCGCGCCTGGCCCTCGTGGGCGGCCTCGCCGCCGCCATCGAGCTCTGGCTCGCGCCCGCCACCCGAGCGCGGCTGGTGCCCCCTGCCGACGACGCCCTCGACGGCGCCCTGCGGCTCGCCCGCGCGGGCGCCGCCGGTGTCATCCTGGAAATCCGCGACAGCGGATTATCCGGGAGCCAGCGTCGTGAAGCGAACGCGGCGCATTTGACCCTGGGTCCCGGCTCTCGGGCTGGCGCCCGAGGCCGGGATGACAACGGGAGCATTCCGTGACCACCGCGGAAGCGCGCATGGCGCATGAGATCGGCGAGGCGCCGCAGGCCGTCGCCTGCCAGGCGGACGGCTTGGCGCAGCCCATCGCCGAGCTGGTGGCGCGGCTCAGGCGCCGGCCCCCGCGGGTGGTCGTCACCTGCGCGCGCGGCAGCTCCGCGCACGCCGCCACCTACGCCAAGCACCTGATCGAGCGCAGCATCGGCGCGCCGGTGGCCGAGGCCGCGCCCAACATCGCCAGCGTCTACGGCCGCCGCCTCGACCTCGAGGACCAGCTGTTCCTCGCCATCTCCCAGTCGGGCAAGAGCGACGACCTGATCGAGATGGCGTTGAGCGCCCGCTCCGCCGGCGCGCTCACCGCTGCCATGGTCAACGCCACCGACAGCCCGCTCACACGGGCGTGCGACATCGTCCTGCCCATCGGCGCCGGCCCGGAGCGGAGCGTCGCGGCGAGCAAGACGTTCGTGGCCACCCTCACGGCGGTGCAGCGCCTTGTCGCGGCCTGGACCGGCGACTCCGCGCTGGCCCGCGCCATCGACGCCCTGCCGCAGCGGCTGTCGAGCGCCACCGCCCTCGACTGGGGCGAGGCCGCCGCCGCGCTCAGCCGCACGCTGAGCCTCGTCACCATCGGCCGCGGACCCACGCTCGCCGTCGCGCGCGAGGCCTCCCTCAAGCTCAAGGAGACATGCAACCTGCACGCCGAGGCGTTCAGCGGCGCCGAGTTCCTGCACGGGCCCGTGGCGCTGGTCTCATCACGCTATCCGATCCTCATGTTCATGCCCACCGACCAGGCGGCGGCGGGCATGCAGCAGCTGGCGGCCGACCTGCGCCGCAAGGGCACGGCGCTGTTCACGACTGAACCGGGGTCTGTCCCCTCGCGAGGCACGTCCTCATTCTCCTCAGGGCGCGGGGGCGGTGACCCCGGCCTTTCCGGCCGCCTGCCCGCGCTTGCCTACGAGCATCCCGAGACCGACGCGGTGTGCCTGGTGCAGAGCTTCTACGCCATGCTGATCCGGCTCGCCGAGCGCCTCGGCCTGGACGTGGACCGGCCCCGCCACCTGCAGAAGGTCACCCGCACGCGATGACCACGGCCACACCTGTCATCCCGGAATTGCGCGAAGCGCAATATCCGGGACCCAGGGTCAAGGGAGAGGCGCCGAGCCTGGGGCCCTGGGTACCGGGTCTCGCGCTGCCGCGCGCGCCCGGCATGACAGGTGGGCGATGACCGCGCGCGCAATCCGCGCCATTGCGGCCGGCACCGTATTCGACGGATGTCGCCTCCATCGGGACCGCACGGTGATCGTCGATGGAACCAGGATTGCGGCGCTTGTGCCAAGACTCCAGCTGCCGCCCGGCATGCCCGTTCACGCCTTGCCCGACGGAGCATGGCTCGCGCCCGGCTTCATCGACTGCCAGGTCAACGGCGGCGGCGACGTGCTCTTCAACGATGCGCCCACG
>DATBKR010000642.1:0-4722 GCA_036555805.1 Hyphomicrobiaceae bacterium
GGGCGGCAGCGCACGGTGGTGCCCGCCACCATCGCCTTCATCGACAATCAGGTGGACAAGCAGACGGGCGCCATCACCGTCAAGGTGCTGGCCGAGAACGCGGAGGAAGTGTTGTGGCCGGGCCAGGCGGTGGAGGTGGCGCTCACCGTCGAGGTGAAGCCGCGCATGCTGTCGGCGCCCGCCGGCGCCGTCCTGCCGGCTCAGCAGGGCATGATCACCTGGGTGATCGGGCCCGACAACAAGGTGGCGCCGCGTGTCGTCACCGTGGAACGCATCGTGGGGCAGACGGTCTTCATGTCCGACGGCGTCGCCGTCGGTGAGCGCGTCGTGACGGACGGGCAGGTGCGCTTGGCGCCGGGCACTGCGGTGACGATCGAGGAGCCCCGGCGAGCACCGGCCAAGACGCAGAGCGAGGACCGCCGGGCCAACGGCCGCGGTTAGCCCCAGAGAGAGCCCATGCGACTCCCCGAACTGTGCATCCGTCGCCCGGTGATGACGACGCTGCTGATGGCGTCGCTGCTGCTCGCCGGCCTCTTCGGCTACCGCCAGCTGCCGATCGCGGCCATCCCGCGCATCGAGGTGCCGACGATCACCGTCACGACGCAGTATCCGGGCGCCAGCGCCGACACCATGGCCATCTCCGTGGCGGCCCCCCTGGAGCGCCAGTTCGCCACCATTGCCGGCATCACCTCGATCACCTCGCTGAACACCGAGGGCAACTCCCAGATCACCTTGGAGTTCGACCTCAACCGCAACATCGATGCCGCCTCCCTCGACGTCCAGTCGGCCATCTCCGTGGCCGCGCGGCGCCTGCCGGAGGACCTGCCTACGCCGCCGGCCTATCGCCGGGTCAACCCCGCCGATGCGCCCATCATCTTCCTGGCGCTCACCTCCGACACGACCCCGTCGCAGGAGATGAACGAGTTCGCCGACAAGATGATGAGTCCGCGCCTTTCGACGATCCCGGGCGTCGCCCAGGTGAACATCTATGGGGCACAGAAGCGGGCGGTACGCATCAAGTACGACCTCGATGCCCTGGTCACGCGGGGCATCTCGGTCGACGAGATCGCGCAGGCCGTGGCACGGGAAGCCAAGATCGATCCCGTCGGGAGCATCCGCACGCGAGAGCAGATCTACATTCTCGAGGTCAAGGGAGCAGAGCCCGTCGCCGCGTTCTTCAAGCCCTTGATCGTGGCGTGGCGCAACGGAGCCCCCGTGCGCCTGGAGGATGTCGCGAAGGTCGAGGACTCCGTTGAGAACGACGAGGCGCGCGCCGAGTTCAACGGCGACCGCTCGATCATCGTCAACGTGCAGCGCCAGCCCGACGCCAACACCGTGGCGGTGATCGACGCCGTTCGGGCCATCCTTCCGGAGTTCCAGGCGCTGCTGCCGCCCACCGTCAAGCTCAGCGTGTTGAGCGACCGATCGGAGTCGATCCGCGCCTCGGTGCACGATGTGGAACTCACCCTGATCCTCACGGCATTCCTGGTCATTCTCGTCATCCTGGCGTTCCTGCGCACGTGGCGCGCCACGTTCATCCCGGCGCTGGCACTGCCGCTCTCCATCATCGGCACCTTTGCGGGCATGGCGCTGCTGGGCTTCTCGCTCGACAACGTCAGCCTGCTCGCCCTGACGCTCGCGCTCGGGTTCGTGGTCGACGACGCCATCGTCGTGCTCGAGAACGTCGTGCGCTACGTCGAGCAGGGCATGAAGCCGTTCGACGCCGCCATCCGCGGGGCGCGCGAGATCGGCTTCACCGTCCTGTCCATCACCTTCTCGCTGGTGGCGGTGTTCATCCCCATCCTGTTCATGGGCGGCATCGTGGGACGGTTCTTCTTCGAGTTCGCGATGACCATCACCTTCGCCATCCTGTTGTCGGGGTTCGTATCGCTGACGCTCACCCCGATGCTGGCCTCGCGCATGCTCAAGGCGCACCACGCCGGCGCGGTGCGGCCCGGCCTCCTGTCGCGCGGCTTCGAGAAGGGCTACGACCTGATGGCGCGCGCATACCGGGTGACGCTCGATGCGTCGCTGCGCGTGCCGTGGCTGATGCTGCTCGTCACGGCGGGCACCGTCGTCGCCACCGTATGGGCCTTCGGCGTCGTCAAGAAGGGCTTCCTGCCGGTGGAGGACACCAGCATCATCATCGTGCGCACCGAGGCGGCGCCCGATATCGCCTTCCAGGCCATGCTGGACCGCCAGCGCATCGTCTCAGAGCGCATCCGCGCCGACCCCGACGTACTGTACATCAACTCCAACGTGCAGCAGACCTCGTATAATCCCACGCTCAACCGCGGCTCGATCTTCGTGCAGCTGAAGCCGCGCCGCGAGCGTCTCAACCGCGCCACCATCAGCGACGTGCAGAACCGGCTGCGGCGCAGCCTCGGCGGGATCCCCGGCATCCGCACGTTTCCGGTGCCGCTGCAAAATCTCCGCATCGGCAGCCGCAGCGGGGCAGCGCTCTACCAGTACACGCTGACGAGCGTCGATCAGGCCGAACTCTACGAGAATGCCCAGCGCCTGATCGAGCGCGTGAAGACCGCGCCGGGCTTCGCCGACGTGACGAGCGACCTGACGCTGGGCGCCCGGCAGCTCAAGATCGACGTCGATCGGGACGCGCTGGCCCGCTTCGGCGTGACGATGGACGTGCTGCGCTCCACGCTCTACTCGGCCTTCGGCACACGCAAGATCGCCACCGTCTACACGTCCTCCAACGACTATGCGGTGATCATGGAGACGGACAAGTCGCAGACGCTCGACCCCGGCATCCTCTCCAAGGTCAACATCCGCAGCAATACCGGGCAGCAGGTCCGTCTCGACTCAGTGGCCTCCGTGACGCTGGCGCCGGGCCCGGTCTCGGTGGCGCGCCAGAGCCAGCTGCCGGCGGTCACGATCACCTTCAACCTGGCGCCCGGCCACACCCTGGGCGAGGCGGTCAACTCCATGCGCGAGGTGGAGCGCGAAGTGAAGATGCCGCCCACCATCACCGGGCAGTTCGCCGGCACGGCGCAGGTGTTCGAAAGCTCGTTCCGCGACCAGCCGCTGCTCATTCTCGCGGCGATCCTCACCATCTACATCGTGCTCGGAGTGCTCTACGAGAGCTTCATCCATCCCATCACGATCCTGTCGGGCCTGCCGTCGGCGAGCCTCGGGGCGCTGCTCATCCTGTGGTTCTTCGATGTGGAGCTCACCATCATCGCGGTGATCGGCATCATCCTGCTGGTCGGCATCGTCAAGAAGAATGCCATCATGATGGTCGATTTCGCCATCGAGGCCCGGGCGCGCGGCGCCTCCCCGCACGAGGCCATCCGCGAGGCGTGCCTGCTGCGCTTCCGCCCTATCATGATGACCACCATGGCGGCGCTGTTCGGCACGCTGCCGATTGCGGTGGGCTGGGGGTCCGGCGCAGAGCTGCGCCAGCCACTGGGCCTCACCGTGGTGGGCGGGCTCGCAGTGTCGCAGCTGCTCACTCTCTACATCACGCCCTCGGTCTACCTGTTCATGGAGTGGATCGGCGGCAAGCTGGGCGCCGGCCGCCGAGAGCACATCCCGCCCGCGGAGGGCGCGCTGGTCGCGCAGCCTCGGGCCGCAGCGGAGTGACGTGGTTGTCATCCCGGAATTTTCCGCGAAGCGGAAATATCCGGGAGCCAGGGCGAAGAATGGAGAGCACAGAGCGCGTGGCGCTGGGTATCGGGTCTCGCGCTTCGTGTTCGCCCGGCATGACAAGGGTGGCTGGGCCGACGTGCTCATGGCGCTTTGCGCTTCGCCAAGCTAGGCTCGGGCCCTGCGAGCCTGGGGGGAGCAATATGCTGGAAGGCCGGTCGAGGTGCTTGCGCGCGAGCTTGGCGCTCATGGCGGCTGCTCTTGCAGCACTCGCCGCCGGCTGCGACCAGGGCCAGCCGCAGACCGCGCAGCACCAGGCCCCGCTCCCGGCGGTCAGCGTCGCCCAACCCGTGCGGCGCGAGGTGGTCGAGTGGGACGAGTACACCGGCCGCTTCGACGCCACCGAGACCGTGGAGGTCAGGGCGCGGGTCTCGGGCTATCTCAACGAGGTGCGCTTCAAGGACGGCCAGGAGGTGGTCCGGGGCGACGTGCTGTTCGTGATCGACCCGCGCCCGTTCGAGCGCGCGCTGCAACAGGCGCGGGCCGAGCTGTTCGCCGCCAACACCAAGGTCGAGAATGCCAACCTCGACGTGGCGCGCGGGCAGCCGCTGATCGAGCGCAAGATCATCTCCGACAAGGCCTTCGACGACCGCATGTCGCTGCTGCGCGACGCCCAGGCGGCAGTGAAAGTGGCGGATGCCAAGGTGGAGGCGGCCGATCTCGACCTGTCGTTCTCCACCATCGCCGCGCCCATCTCGGGGCGCATCGGCCGCACGCTGGTGACCGCGGGGAACTGGGTGAGCGCCGGCAGCGTGTCCGGCGCCACGCTCCTCACCGCCATCGTCACCCAAGACCCGATCTACATCTATTTCGATGTCAACGAGAACAACTACATCAAGTACAAGCGCCTCGCCGAGCGGGGTGTGAAGGCCGGCGCCGCCGACGTGGGCGCGCCGGTCGAGGTGGCGCTGCCGGACGAGCGCGGCTTCCCCCACAAGGGCCGGCTCGACTTCCTCGACAACCGGCTCGACCAGGGCACCGGCACGCTCAGGGCGCGCGCGGTCCTTCCCAACAAGGCTGGGCTGTTCTCGCCGGGCCTGTTTGGGCGCGTGCGCGTCA
>DATBKR010000643.1:0-4638 GCA_036555805.1 Hyphomicrobiaceae bacterium
GAGTGTGGTAATGGACATGCCGCGGCCCTCCGATCTCAACGTTCATACATTAGAACATGGCGTCCTCGACGCCGGGTTACAAGAGGCCTCGGCTGGCCGTGCGGGACACCCGGCCCTCAATTGAGATAGGCGGCGGGCCGCTTGCGGGCGCGTGCCGGGCCCTGTCGCGCCGCGGGTTCCAGCGGAGTGGGACGCGGCCTGCGGCCGATGAGGGCGAGGCGGAGGTCCCATTCGCTGGCGGTCTCCGAGTTCGTGAGGATCTTGGTCTCGCCGCCGGCCAGCATGGCGATGGGCACGCCGCCCTCGAACAATACGCGGTTGCCGGCGAGCGCGGGCAGCCGGGGGCCGGGCGTCAGGATGCCGACCAGGTTGAGGGGGTCGGCGGCGGAGATCGAGACCAGACTGCCATCGGGCTTCCTGCGCCGCGTCTCGCGCAGGAGACCGACGGCCTCGGGCAGGGCGTACTGCTCGCCAGCGATGCCGGCGATGAACCGCCCGCCGCGGATCTCGCCCCGGCTCTCCAGCGTGCGGTACACGCGCAACAGGTCGCGCCACGGCGGCAGCCGCGCGGCCTCGCGCTCCAGCAGGCGCCAGGCCACCACGCCGTAGCGGCGCAGCAGCGTGCGCGCGATGTGCTCGGCGTGCGCGGCTGGATCGGGCCGGCACGCGGGGACGATGGCCCAGCGGCCGGCATCGTCCATGCCGTAGGCCACCGTGCGCCTGCGGCGCCTGGCTCCGGCGAACGGCTTGCGCTCGGCGGAGGGGACGAGCAGGGCGCGCAGTCCGCCGAAGCTGTCCGAGTTCACCACGCCGTGGGCGGCCAGCTCCGCCAGCGCGTCCTCCACCTGGGAGCGGAGCAGGCCGGTGCCTGCCACGATGTCGTGGAAGAAGGAGGCGCCGTGCTGGCGGATGCAGGCCGCGACCGTCTCCGCCTGGCCCGACACGGCGGGCGGCGGTTCGCTCTCCGCCACGGTCCGCCACACGGCGACGTGCCGGCGCGGCAGCAGGGCCATGGGCGTCGATTTGATGGGGCCGGTGCGGCGCGGCCCGCCGTTGGCGCGGGCGCCGCCGTTGCCGGGCCGGAGCCTCACCCATGTCGTGCGGCCGGAGCGGCAGGCATCGTCGAGCCAGCCAGACTCGTAGCCGCCGAGCCGGGCGCCGAGGATCTCCTTCTCCCAGGCGCCGGCCGGGGCCTCGAAGCCTTCGAGCTGCTCGATCACCTCCTGCAGCGCCTGCGGGCCTTCCATGCGCGCCTCGGCGTCCACGTGCTGCCAGCTGAGCAGGAAGCGCAGGAAGTCCTGGGCGGTGACCGGCTCGATCTCGGCGCGCAGGCGCTTCACCGTGTAGCGGTTGATGCGGGCGAGCAGCGCGCGCTCGCACCACTCGTCACCGGGGTCAGACCCCTCGCCCCCAACCGGCGTTTTCAACATCGAGCTCGGCAGTGAGGGGTCTGACCCCGTTGCCGGCGCAAGCCGCCCGCGCATGGCGAAGCCCTCGGTCTGCAGCGCCACCAGCGCTGCCGCCATCTCCGCGGACGCCACGCCGATGGAGCGCGCCAGCTGGGCCTCCGTCACCGGCCCCAGGCCCTCCAGCCGCCCCCGCACGATCTCGACCAGGGCGTCCTCGCGCGCCCACGCCTTGCCGTCCAACGCCGCAGGCGCCTTGATGCCGGGCTCCGTCGCCGCGTCGGGCCACAGCGCGGCGAACTGCGGCACGCGTTCGGCGGCGCTCCACAGGGCGCCGCCGGGCGCGACCAGCCGGCCTGCCCGGTTCTGTGCGGCCAGCTCCTGCAGCCAGCCCTGCCAGCCGGCCCCTCGCGCCGCCTCCTCCTCCGTTACGAACCCCAGCCACACCAGGGCGTCATGCATCTCGTCGGCATTGGTCGCCTCGGGCCATGCCTCCTGTCTCACGCGCTCGATTGCCTCGGGGTCGAGCCGGCCAAGGTCCGCCGCGGTTGCGGGGTCGAGCCACCGCCTGCTCATGACCGCTTGAGTGCGGCGCTCCTCCAGCGGCGCGTCGTCGAGGAACGCATAGGGCCGCGCGGACAGCACCTCGTGCGCCAGCGGCGAGGGCTCAGTCAGCTCGCGGGCGACGACGCGGATCGTGCCCGTCTCGATACCCTGCAGCAGGCGCTTCAGGCCGGGCCGGTCCATGGCCTCGTTGAGGCAGTCGGCGACCGCCTGGTTGACCAGCGGATGGTCGGGCACCTCGCGCTCGCCGGTGAGGTTCTCCGCGCACGCGATCTGGTCGGGGAACACGCTGGCGATCAGATCCTCGGCCGCCATGCGCGCCAGCGGCGGCGGCACCTTCTTGCCGCCGCGGAAGCGCGGCAGCGCCAGCGACACGCCTGCGACCCAGCGCCAGCGCGTGATGAACATCGGCGCGTCGAGCATGGCCTGGACGAGCACGTGCTCGACGCTGGCGGAATGGAGATAACGCGCCACTTCGATCAGCTCGAAGCTGTGCGCCGTGGTCAGCGAGAGGATGATGCAGTCTTCCGTCGCCGCCGCCTGCAGCTCGAAGTTGAACTTGCGGCAGAAGCGCTTGCGCAAGGCGAGGCCCCACGCCCGGTTGATGCGGCTGCCGTAGGGCGAGTGCACCACGAGCTGCGTGCCGCCCGCCTCGTCGAAGAAGCGCTCCAGCACGATGGCGTCGAGCGTGGGCAGGCAACCCAGCGCGCCCTTCGCCGCGCCCAGATACTCCACGAGCTGCGTGCCGGCGGCCTCGTCGAGGCCCAGCTCGGTGGCGAGCCACAGACGCGCCGTGCCGCCCGCCGGATCGTCGTCCAGCCGCGACGCCATCTCGCCGCGCAGGCGGGAGACGGCGGCCGACAGCTCGTCGCTGCGCCCCGGCGCCTCGCCCAGCCAGAACGGGATGGTGGGCGGAGCGCCCTGGGCATCCTCCACGCGCACCACGCCGCGCTCTACGCGCAGGATGCGGTAGGCGGTGTTGCCGAGCTGGAACACGTCGCCCGCCATGCTCTCGACGGCGAAGTCCTCGTTGACGCTGCCGACAGCCAAGCCCTGCGGGTCCAGCAGCACCTGGTAGTCGGCGGTGTCGGGGATGGTGCCGCCCGAGGTGAGCGCGGTGAGGCGGGCGCCGCGCCGGCTGCGCAGCACGCCGTTGACGGCGTCGCGGTGGAGGAGCGCGCCGCGCCGGCCGCGGCGCGTGGTGAAGCCGTCGGCCAGCATCGCCACCACCTCATCGAACTCGGGGCGCGTGAGCGTTCTGTACGGCCAGGCACGGCGGAAGAGAGTGTAGAGCTCGTCCTCGCGCCACTCACGCGCGGCGACCTCGGCCACGATCTGCTGGGCCAGCACGTCGAGGGGCTTGTCGGGGATCGCGAGACGGTCCAAATCCCCGCGCCCGGTGGCATCGAGCAGCGCCGCGCACTCCACCAGCTCGTCCCGCGAGAGCGGGAACAGGCGGCCCTTGGGCGTGCCGTCGACGGCGTGGCCGGACCGGCCGACGCGCTGCAGGAACGTGGAGATGGCGCGCGGCGAGCCCAGCTGGCAGACCAGATCGACCTCGCCGATGTCGATGCCGAGCTCCAGGGATGCCGTGGCGACCAGCGCCTTGAGCCTGCCGGCCTTGAGGCGCCGCTCCGCATCGAGCCGCCGCTCCTTGGCGAGACTGCCGTGATGCGCGGCCACGTCCGTCTCGCCCAGGCGCTCGCCCAGGTGCCGCGTCACGCGCTCCACCATGCGCCGGGTGTTGACGAAGATCAGCGTCGTGCGGTGCTCCCGCACCAGGTCCGCGAGGCGGTCGTAGACCTCGGTCCACACGTCGCCTGACATCACGGCTTCGAGCGGCGAGCCGGGCACCTCGATGGCCAGGTCGCGCTTGCGCTTGTGCCCGCGGTCGATGATGACGGGGTCAGACCCCTCGCCTCCCCCGCTCGATTCAGGTCGACGGGCGCCGGCGAGGGGTCTGACCCCACCCACCAGCAGCCGCGCCACCTCCTCGATGGGCTTCTGCGTGGCAGAGAGGCCGACTCGCACCACTGGATGAGGACAGAGCGCGGCCAGCCGCTCCAGCGAGAGCGCCAGGTGCGCGCCGCGCTTGTTGGGCGCGAGCGCGTGGATCTCGTCGACGATCACCGTTCGCGTCGTCTTCAGCATCGACCGGCCGGACTCCGAGCCCAGGAGCAGGTAGAACGACTCCGGCGTCGTCACCACGATGTGCGGCGGCCGGCGCGCCATCTGGTTGCGCTCACCCGGCGGGGTATCGCCCGTGCGCACCCAGGTGCGGATCTCAACGTCGGGAAGGCCCTGCTTCTGCAACTCGGTGCGGATGCCGGCCAGCGGCGCAGCCAGGTTGCGCTCGATGTCGTTGGAGAGCGCCTTGAGCGGCGACACGTAGACCACCTGGGTCTCGTCGCGCAGCTCCCCTTGCAGGCCCTGGCGCACGAGGGAGTCGATGGCCGCAAGGAACGCGGCGAGTGTCTTGCCGCTGCCGGTGGGGGCCGCGACCAGCACATGGCTTCCGGCCTGGATTGCCGGCCACGCCTCCGCCTGCGCCGGCGTCGGCGCAGCGAACGTCTGCCGGAACCAGCGGGCGACCGCCGGATGGAAGGGCGTTGGACGGCTCATGGCTTCGATCGCGCCGGCCCCGCCGGCGACAAACAGGGAACGGAGC
>DATBKR010000644.1:0-4678 GCA_036555805.1 Hyphomicrobiaceae bacterium
GGAATCAATCTCGATGCGGCCGTCGTCGAGGAAGCGGGTGAGGCCGTCCCAGTGGTTGAGGCCGTAGCTGAGCGCCTCGCCGATCTTGCCGCCCTTGGGTACGGCCGCAAGGCTCTGCTGGAACCAGGGCTTCAGCGCCTCGACGATCGGCTTGGACCGATCCTGGCGCGCACGCTGGCGCAGCTCGGGCGGCAGCCCGCGCACCTCGGCCTCGATCTCATAGAGCTCCTTGATGCGCGCCAGCGCCTGCGTTGCAATTGGTGAGTGGCCGCCGACGTAGACCTCGTAGAACTTGCGCCGCAGATGGCTCCAGCAATAGGCGAGCGTCACCGCTCCGCCCGGGCGTGCCGGACGGCCAAGCGCGTTGTAGCCGGCGTAGCCGTCCACCTGCAGCACGCCTGCGAAGCCGTCGAGCAGCTTCACGGCGTGCAC
This sequence comes from Hyphomicrobiaceae bacterium, assembly GCA_036555805.1. GTDB lineage: Bacteria > Pseudomonadota > Alphaproteobacteria > Rhizobiales > Hyphomicrobiaceae > AWTP1-13. Next base: position 433 of record DATBKR010000644.1, read on the forward strand.
GCCGCCGCGGCCGGGTGCGTAGCTGTAGACCACGGCTGGTGGATCGGTGCCGCCCCATGGCCTGTCGTCGCGCGCGATCGCCCACAAGAAGCCGGTCTTGGTCCTGCCGCGCCCGGGATCGAGCACTGGACAGCGGGTCTCGTCGCAGAAGAGCCTGGCCGATGCCTTCAGCTGTTGCAGCAGATGATCATGCAGCGGCTGCAGCTCGGCGGCCGCCGCGCCGACCCACTGGGCGAGCGTCGAGCGCTCGATCGTCACGCCGTGGCGCGTCAGGATCTGCGATTGGCGATAGAGCGGCAGATGGTCGGCGTACTTCGACACCACGACATCGGCGACGAGGGCCTCGGTCGGCAGCCCGCCTTCGATCAGCCGCGCGGGCGCCGGCGCCTGGATGATGCCGGCAACCTCGTCGGAGCCGGTCCTCTCGCAGGTCCGGCAGGCGTACCTCGGCCGCCGCGTCACGATCACAGTGACCTTGGCAGGCACCTTGTCGAGCCGCTTCGAGGTATCCTCGCCGATCACGTGCAGCTCGCCGCCGCAGCACGGGCAAGCCTTGCTCTCCGGCTCGATCACCACCTCCTCGTGCGGCAGGTGGTCGAGCTTCTCGTTCCGGCTGGCCCGGCGCTTTCTCGCCGCAGCGGCCTTGCGCACCGGATCGGCCTTCTCGGCCTCGGCATTGACCTTGGCGGCGGCCGTCTCCAGCTCGTCGAGGGCCAGCGCCAGCTGGTCGTCGGTGATGCGCTCGGACCTGCGGCCGAACTGGGCCCGCCTGAGCTCGGCGACGATGTGCTCGAGCTTGGCTGTGAGGCGCTCCAGGATGGCATTGCGCTCGGCGAGCTGAGCGCGCTCGGCACGCTCGGCCAGGATCAGCGCGCGCAGCGCGCCGATGTCATCCGGCAGTGGTGGCGGCAGAGCATCGGCCGTCGTCGTCATGGTGCGATGAAGCGCAGATTCCGCGGCGCCTTCCAACGCCGATTGCGTGTCCGAGTCGTCTTGTCGCGGGGGCGTCCTGGCAATGCGCTTCCTGGGTGTCGAGCGCTGCGCAGCCACGTGCGCCAGGCGGGCACGGGCGATCTCGACAGCGGTCATTGTGCGGCCCTCGGACGCTCCACCTCGCGGGCAGCAACGCGGGCCCAGTCGAGACCCTCGACCAGCGCCGACAACTGCGCCGGCGTGAGCCGCATCACGCCATCCTCGATGCGTGGCCAGTGGAACTGCCCGCCTTCCAGGCGCTTCGACAGAAGGATGAGGCCGGTGCCGTCCCACCAGATCAGCTTCACCCGGTCCGCGCGCTTGGCCCGGAACACGTAGACGGTCCCGGAGAACGGGTCGGCGCCCAGCGCCGCCTGCACCAACGCGGCCAGGCCGTCGGCCTGCTTGCGGAAGTCCACCGGCTTCGTCGCAACCAGGATCTGCGTATTGCCCGATGGACCGATCATGGGCGCACCCGCAAGGCTTTCAACACCGTCGTCAACGCACGCGGATCGGCCTCACCGCGCACGCGCACGATGACCCCTCCGAACGCGATCTCGATCGACCCCGGGTCGGAACCCGCTGTGCCCACCGCCACCACCGCTGCCGGCAAGGCCGGTGCAGCCGCGCATGGTGGCTCGTTCTCCACGATGGCTGGCACGAATGCCGGCGTCGCATCGGACGCTGGCGCCGAGCCTCTCACCGCATCGCGCAACCGCGCACGCCAGCCGAACAGCTGCTGCGGACTGAGGCCGTGACGGCGCGCCACGTCCGACACGACGGCGCCTTCGGCCAGGCTCTCGGCCACGATCTCAGCCTTCTCGTCAGCCGACCACCTCCGCCGGCGCTCGGCTCCCGTGATCACCTCGATCCGCCGCAGACGCGCAGGAGCCGACACCTCCTTGGTGTCGTCACTACGGTCAACACTATGGTCAAAACGATGCCTGCTCATGGGCCGGCATCATGCCCACAGCCCGCTCCGCGGGGAACGTGGGGGCCGGCTACCGCTTACGGTCATTCGCCGCGCGAGAGAACTCTACGCGCAGGGGCCACAGGAATAGGTTCAATCCGGGGCTTGGGGGGTGTCAGTGTCGGCGGAGCTGAACCTATTTCGCCGCTGTCCTGCTGCACGATAGTGTGCCGACGAACGCCTAGGGTAGCCACCTCAGATCATTCGCAGTCTTGTCAATGCTCTCATCGCTAGCACGATGGCATACGGTTGCGGTTTGGCGTTCCGTGTCCTGTCGCTAGGCTGGCAATGAGCAGCGCCTGCCGCTTGTTGTTCAGGTTCATCAGCCGCCCAACTTGAGCGAGGCCGCAGGCGGCCCGTACCCTAAGTTCGTCAACACGGTGTCCGGCGTACCTTCCTTCTCTCTGCATCCATCTGAAAAGCCCGTGTCGCCGCGAATCAAGGCTGCGGAGCAAGTCACGGTAGTGTCCCTGCGCAAGACTAAGCTGCTGCGGACCTCTTATTTTCTGTCCCAAGCGTAGGCGCGCAATGGCGTCCAGGTGGACCGCCTCTGCGAGTTCCAACAGGTCGCGATCCTGTCGTGGACCAAACTCAATCAACATATCGACGGCATCGGCGAGCAATCCCTGAGCGATGCCACCAGGTCGAGGATGTCAGAGCGCGCTCGAACAAGTTGCGCTTCCTGGCCTTCGATCATCTGCTCGAAGTGCCTGAAGAGCCTAGCCTCGCGGGTTTCCCACCATTTCCATATGCCGACACCTGTGCCGATCGTACCAAATAAAGTTTGCATGCTCAGTATCTGGGGGTATTTCGACTGCAATTCGACTAGCAGTCGCCAGCCTTCGACCAGCGCAGCCCCAGCGAGACCAAGCATCCAAGAGACGAAACTCAGGGCCCCATCGGCCCACCCAATGCCGCTCAACTCCATTACAACCCCCGTCAGCACAATGCGCAATTTGTAAGACGAGCTGATGGCGGTTGGACAGCCCTTTGACACGTGGGCGACGGCGGGGTGTGTGGCCTAGAGCAAGCGCTGCTCGCCCGCCGCCTCAATCGGCTCCAGGATCGCCGGATCGTCGTTCTCCGGCTTGTTCACGCACGTCGAGATCGGTCACATGGTCATGGGCTCGGGTGGATATGGGGCAAGCATGTCGCGCGGGTCGGGCTCGACGTTCGCGAGCCAGCGATCATAGCCCTCGGGCGGCACGATGACCGGCATCCGGTCGTGGATCTGCACCATCAGCTCGTTCGCGGGACATGTGACCACGGCGAAGCTGCGCACCCATTCCTCGGTGCCGTCGGTGCAACTCTCCGATCTGTTCATGCAATGCACCCGCTTTTCATATCAGCATACCGACCGCGCCGACCACGCCGCCGCCGCCCAAACATTCAGGAAAATTTCACTCAACCTTCGCGGAATCCTCATGACCGGGCGGCTCGCCCCGTGATGAATCGTACCGTACAGCAACTATGGCTCCTCCAGCTGCCAAATGGCGCAGCAAGGGGTTCGAACCGATGCGAGAAGGGGAGAACGAACATGCGCTACACCCATATCATCGCGGGGACCGCTCTCATTGTGGGTGCTTCCATAGCTGGCGCACTATTGAGCGCCCGCATCATCGTCGCCGATGCTGCCAAGGAAACGCGCGCTGCTCCCCCGTCTGCTTCAATTGCCGTCATGAAGACGATGGAGGAGGCGAGGGACCTACCAGTCCAGGAATATGATGCGATCTGACGCATGATGTGCCGCGATGCGCGGCCGGAGTCCGGGCCGTGGGCAAGCCTCGCATCTCGCGCGCCAGCTTGTCACGGTGCCGGGCAGTCGAACCGTCTTGCCGATGCCTGCCCCGTTATTCCTCCTCATCGAAGGAACACCCCAGGATCGAGCCGGAGCCCGCTCGACGAATCGGGTCGCGCGTGCAGGTAGCCGCTGGTGGTCGAGATGTTGCCGTGGCCCAAGGTCTGCTGCACCTCAGGCAAGCTCGCCCCACGGTCTATGGCGTGCGAGCCGTGGGCATGACGCAGCCAGTGAGGCGACACGTCGGGATTGATGCCGGCCTTGGCCGCGGCGCGCTTGACCATGCCGTGCACGGCGCGCTCCGTCAGCCGGCCGCCGCCGTTGCGGCTGGGGAATACGGGATCGTTGGCTCCAGCGTCCCCACGAAGCGACAGCAGCGATCGGCTCACCACGTCGGGCAGCAGCACCTGGCGCACGAAACCGCCCTTGCCGGTGATGCTGAGCTGCACCCGGTCGTCGCGCGGCAGCACGTCCGCCCAGGCCAGCGCCACGACCTCGGAGACCCG
>DATBKR010000645.1:0-3294 GCA_036555805.1 Hyphomicrobiaceae bacterium
CAGCTGCTTTCTCTCCTTCTCGGGCAGCGTCTTGTCGGCCTTGGCCTTGTCGAGGTCCTTCTTGGCCAGCACCGACGGGTCGGTGAACTCCTTGGTCTGGGTGTCGAAGCCGGACATGACCAGGGCGATGTTCTCGGCCACCTCGTCGTACTCATCGTGGTCCTTGAAGCCGAACTTCTTGGCGATCGCGCTGAGCTTCTTCATCACGACCTCCTTCGACTTCTCGCCTTCCATTTTGTCGAAGGCCTCCGCCATGTCCTTGTGTGCGGCGATGAAGCCCTCGATCTGTTTCTCCGTCAGCTTGACCTGCTTCACGGGCGCCTGCGCCGAGACGACGCCAGCGAGGTAAGCGAACGCGGCGACCGCAAACGCGGCGACGGAAAAGCGCAGCACCTGGTGCATGATGGTCCTCGCTTGGCGACGCGCGTCGCCCCATGTTGGAAGATGTGAACTCGAAAGCGGCGACCCTAGTATGGGCCGCCGGTGACAAAAGTTGGACACCGCTCGCATGTCAATCCCCGCCTCGCCGTCCGCGCTCCTCGATGTAAAACGCATCGAGGAACTGATGGACGCGCGCTTCCCACAGATCCATTCCGGAGGCCGCAAGTTCGTCGTGGAGGAGGTGGCATTGCGCAGCGCGCGCGTGCGCATGATGGCCGACCCTCGCAACATCCGTCCCGGCGGCACCATCGCGGGACCGGCCATGTTCACGCTGGCGGACTTCAGCATCTACGTGGCGGTCGTCGCCACCCTCGGGGAGGCGGGATTCGAGGCGGTCACGTCCAACCTCAACATCATTTTCCTGGCCAAGCCCGCGGCCACCGATATGACGGCGGTGGTCAAGCTTATCCGCCTCGGGCGGCGGCTCGCCGTCGGCGAGGCGGAGATCTACTCGGAGGGTGTGACCGACATGGTTGCGCACGCCACCGCGACGTACGCGCTGCCGATCATGGGGTAATATACTACCGATTATGTAATCTATTGATATTGTTGTCAAAAATGTTGCGTTAGTGCGTTGACAGGAGCGCGGTGGCGGCCTAGAAGCACGTGCGTCGCGCGTGGGTCGCCCGGCGGCCAGCGCACATGTCGGGCTGCGCGCTGGCGCGCCGATCCGGCCCACGCGGTGAACGCTCACCTTGGGGGACACCTCAAAATGAAGACCTATTTTGCCAAGTCCGGCGAAGTGGAGAAGAAATGGGTGCTGATCGATGCCGAGGGCTTGGTGGTGGGCCGCCTGGCTGCGCTGATCGCCACCCGCCTCAAGGGCAAGCACAAGGCCACCTATACGCCCCACGTCGATACCGGCGATAACGTGATCGTGATCAACGCCGACAAGGTGGCGTTCACGGGTTCCAAGACCGACGACAAGATCTACTACCGGCACACCGGCTATCCCGGCGGTCTCAAGCGGCAGACCCCGCGTCGGCTGTTGGACGGCAAGTTCCCCGAGCGCATCCTGGAGCTGGCGGTCGGCCGCATGCTGAAGCGCGGCCCCCTGCAGCGCAAGCTCATGCGCAACCTGAAGATCTACAAGGGCGCCACGCACCCGCACGAGGCGCAGCAGCCGGAGCTCATCGACGTGAAGTCGCTCAACCGCAAGAACGTGAGGGCCTGACCGCCATGGCCGACACCAAGTCGCTGGAAGACCTGGCCGCCCTGCAGCAGGGCACCGAGCCGACCGCGCCGCCGCCCAAGAAGCTCGACGCGCAGGGCCGCGCCTATGCCACGGGCAAACGCAAGAACGCCGTGGCGCGCGTGTGGCTGAAGCCCGGCGTCGGCAAGATCGTGGTCAACACCAAGGCCTTCGAGGAATACTTCGCCCGCCCGGTGCTGCAGATGCTGCTGCGCCAGCCGCTGCAAGCCGCCAACCGCTTGGACCAGTTCGACATCATGGCGACGGTGACGGGCGGCGGCCTCTCCGGCCAGGCCGGCGCCGTACGCCACGGCATCTCCAAGGCCCTCACCTACTACGAGCCGGAGCTGCGGCCGGTGCTCAAGAAGGGCGGGTTCCTGACGCGCGACAGCCGCGTGGTGGAGCGCAAGAAGTACGGCCGCGTGAAGGCGCGCCGCAGCTTCCAGTTCTCGAAGCGCTGAGGCTCCTGCCAGCCGGTCGTCGCGCGTCTCAGCCGGGGTGTGTTGCGGGGTTGCCGCGCACGCCGGGCGGAACGGCGAGGGTGCACACAACCCCGTCCTAACCTGCTAGTAGAACGGGTCTCGCTAGGGGCCCGCCCATGATCGACTGGCTTGCGCAGAACTTCGTCGCCCTCATCAACGTCATCATCATCGACGTGGTTCTGGCGGGCGACAACGCCATCATCGTCGGATTGGCCGCTTCGCGCGTGGCGTCCGAAATGAGGCGCCGCGTGATCTTCTGGGGCATGGCGGGCGCGGTCGTGCTGCGCGTGGCCTTCGCCGCCATCACCGTGCAGCTCCTGGCCATCGTCGGCCTCACCCTTGCCGGCGGTCTCTTGCTGTTGTGGGTGTGCTGGAAGATGTACCGCGAGCTGGCGCACAAGCCGGCTGCCGCGCACGGAGCCGATGCCGGCAGCGCGGAGCGTGCGCCCATGAGCTTCGGCGCCGCCGTCACCCAGATCATCATTGCGGATCTGTCGATGTCGCTCGACAACGTGCTGGCCGTGGCGGGCGCCGCCAAGGGCTCCGGCTGGGTGCTGGCGATCGGCCTCGGCGTCGCCATCGTGCTGATGGCAGTGGCGGCGAACTACATCGCCAACCTCCTCGTGCGCTACCCGTGGATCACGTGGATCGGTCTTGCCATCATCGTCTATGTGGCGTTCGACATGATCTTCGAGGGCTCGCGCGAGGTGGCCTGCGCCGCCTGGGGCGGCGTGTGGTGCTCGCACGACATGCTGGCCCTGCTGCGGGCCTTGTTGCGGATGTAGCGGAGAGCCGTTGACAGCGGGCCACAGTGCCCGCATAAACGCGCCCATGATCACGCCGGCACACACCTATGCGACGCGCCAGCGCCGCCGTCTGCGCGACACGCGGCGGCGATGAAGGCGCGCATTCGACCTTCTCTCGCAGGGCCGCCTCCCCCCGATGCGGCCTTTTTTGTTGCCCGATCGTCCTCGCCGAGAGCCGAAACATGCCCGCCGCCACCAAGACAGTCGCAGCCAAACCCAAGGCCGTAGCGAGCAGGGCCAGGAAGCCCGTCGTCTACATCGACGGGGAGGCCGGAACGACGGGCCTTGAAATCCGCCGCCGGCTCGACACCGTCGCCGGCATCGAGGTGGCCAGCATCGCGCCCGACAGGCGCAAGGACGCCGCCGCGCGGCG
>DATBKR010000646.1:0-1552 GCA_036555805.1 Hyphomicrobiaceae bacterium
ATGAGCACGCCGCGCTCGTCGTCGCGGGCGGCCACGAACTCCTTGGCGACCAGGTTCATGCCGTCGTGCAGGCTGGACACGATGCACACGTCGGCCGCCCGGAACAGCTCGTAGACCTCGTCGGGCTCATGGTGGCGCGCCACCAGCACGATCGGCCGGTAGCCGTCGCTGCCGTGGCGCGCGTTGATCTCGTCGGCGAGCTGCTCGGCCTCTCTCTGCAGCGCGCTGTAAGCGGACAGCTTGCTGCGCGTGGGCGCTGCTGCCTGCACGAACACGAGGCGCCCCTTCCAGAACGGCCTGCGGCGCAGGAGATGGTCGATGGCGTGCATGCGGTCGAGGATGCCCTTGGTGTAGTCGAAGCGCTCGATCCCGACGACGATGCGCGCGGCCGGCGGCAGGCCGAGCCGCCAACTCACCGCGCTGCGGCACTCGGCCACCGGTGCCTGGGCCGCCAGCGCCGAGGGCGGCCATTCTATGGAAATCGGGTAGGGGCGGATCATGGTCTCGCGCCCGCCCACCGTGACCGAGCTTTGCTCCCGGTCGATGCGGCTTTCGACGAAGCGGTCGGTGCCTTCCAGGAAGTTGTTGCAATGGAACTGCGTGTGGAATCCGAGGATGGTGCTGCCGAGCAGGCCATGGATGATCTCCTCGCGCCACGGACAGATGCTGAAGGTCTCGGAGTTTGGCCAGGGGATGTGCCAGAACGCCAGGATGGTGGCGTTGGGCAGCCGCTCGCGCACCATCCGCGGCAGCAGCGCGAAGTGATAGTCGTGCACCAGCACGATCGGGTCCGGCCGGCTCGCCTCCTCTATCACGGCATCGGCGAAGCGCCGGTTGATGGCCACGTACTGCCGCCAGTCCTCGTGGCGGAATGTAGGGCGCACGAAGGCAATGTGGCACAGCGGCCAGAGACCCTCGTTGGCGAAGCCGTAGTAGTAACCCTCCTGCTCCTCCTCGGTGAGCCAGATGCGCCGCAGGACATAGGCCGGATTGGACGGCGGCACGCGGATGCGGTCGCGCGCGTCCACCATCTCGCGGTCGGCCGAGCCGCTGCCGTGTGCGATCCACTTGCCGCCGCAGGCGCGCATGACCGGCTCCAGCGCGGCCACCAGGCCGCTTGCCGGGATCTGCAGCGAGACCGAGCCGTTGACGTGGTTGTGGATGTAAGGCTCCCGGTTGGAGACGGCGATCACCTCGGTGCCGGGCAGGCGTTCCTCCAGCAGCCGGTGCAGGGTCTGCGGCGACCACTGGATCTGGAGCCCGTCCCCCTCCGGGCGCTCGGACCGGAACTCCCTGAGCAGCGACCGCATCGCCGGCGGCATGGGAATGACGTGCGCCAGTTGCGAGTTGGGTTCCAGGCCACGCCGCGCATCGCCAATCGCCGTACGCAGCGACAGCGACCACAGGCGCAGCACGGCGAGCACGCTCGCAAGGGCCAGCAGGCCGACGCCGGCGATGCCGACGATCACGGCGAGCGCGGTGTAAGCACGCGCCCGCGACACCCGCTCCTCGGCAAACGTGAGATCGTGCAGGATGACCAGATGGCCGCGCG
>DATBKR010000647.1:0-6504 GCA_036555805.1 Hyphomicrobiaceae bacterium
TACATGACGATCGTGGCCAACTCGGCCAACGATCCGGACCGCCTCCGGCGCATCCTTTCCGGTCTGGTAGAGCGCCAGGTGGACGGCCTGATCCTGGCCACGGCGACCCTGCACGACGCGGCGCTCGACGACGGGATCGAGGCGCGGGCTCCGGTCGTGCTCGTCAACCGCACCGACGAGAGCGGGCGCGCGCCGGCCGTGGTCAACGACGACATCCGCGGCATCGGCCTCGCCGTGCGGCATCTGGCCGGGCTCGGACACCGGCGCATCGCCCACATCGCCGGGCCGCGCGGGCTGTCCACCGGCGTGATGCGGCTGCGCGGCTTCAGCCTGGCCGTGGCCGAGCTTGCCCTGGCGAACCCGCAGCCGCCGGTGATCGAGGCCGAAGCCTTCACGCGCGAAGCCGGCCGCAGCGCGTGCCTCGCGCTGCTTGCCGACCACCCCGACATCACCGCCATCGTCGCCGCCAACGATCTGCTGGCGCTCGGCTGCTACGACGCCCTTGCCGAGCGCGGCCTCGCCTGCCCTGGTGACATCTCCATCACCGGCTACAACGATGCGCCGTTCGTGGACATGGTGAACCCGCCGCTCACGACGGTGCGCATCGATCAGCAACAGATGGGAGTCGAGGCCGCCCGCCTGCTGCTGGCGCGCATCAACGGCCAGGAGACCGCGGCCGACGTGCTGATGCGGCCCGAGCTGGTGCAGCGCCGCTCCACCGCCGCGCCACAACGCTGAGCCGCGATGAAGCGCAAAACAAAAGTCTGTGCTGCGCCAACTCCCGCATTGACGAGCCCGCTCAAATCCGCACAGCTCTTTGCGGGGCTGGCGATAAGCTGCGGGGAAGCCCCGCCGTTTCGCCGGGGAGCAATGGCGCACCACCTATGACCTGGTCGATCATCGCCCGCGATGAAGAAACCAGCCGCATCGGCATCGCCGTCGCGACCAGGTTCTTTGCCGTCGGTGCCCTCGTCCCACACATCAGGACTGGCGTTGGCGCGATCGCCTCGCAGGCGCTCATGAACCCGTACTACGGCCCCAAGGGCCTGGACCTGCTGCAGGCGGGCGCGAGCGCTGACGAGGTGGTGGCGCGGCTCACCGCCGAGGATGCCGGCCGCCACCACCGGCAGCTCCACGTCATGGACCGCGACGGCCGCTTTGCGGCCTATACCGGCGCGGCCTGCGTCGACTGGTGCGGGCATCGGCTGCACGCCACCTTCTCCGTCGCCGGCAACATGCTGGCTGGGGCCGCGGTGCTCGATGCCACCGCCGGTGCCTACCAGGCGCGCTCTGACCTGGCCTTCGCCCGGCGCCTCATCCAGGCCATGCAGGCGGGCGAGGCCGCCGGCGGCGACAAGCGCGGCAGGCAATCGGCCGCCCTGCTCCTCCACGACGGAGAGGATTACCCGCTCTACGACCTGCGCGTGGACGACCACGGCGACCCGCTCGCCGAGCTTGCGCGCCTGGAGAAGGTGGCGCGGCAGCGGTGGGTGCATTTCCGCCGGCAGATGCCGCGCCGCGACAACCAGTCCGGCGTCCTCGACCGTGGCGAGCTGGAAACCCGCGTCGCCCAGTCCATCGCGGAGGGCTACGCGTGAGCCCGGCGCCGCTTCTCGCCGTCTCGGACCTGCACGTCGTCTTCGAAGGCGACCGCGGCAGGGAGACGGTGGCTGTCAGCGGCGTCAGCTTCGCTCTCATGCCTGGGCGCACGCTCGGCCTGGTGGGCGAGTCCGGTTGCGGCAAGAGCGTCACCGCCCTGTCCATCATGCGCCTGCTGCCGAGGGTCGGCGCCCGCGTCTCGGGCTCGGTGCGGTTCGAGGGGCAGGACCTGACCGCCTTGAGCGAACGGCGCGTGCGCGACCTGCGCGGCAACCGGCTGGCCATGATCTTCCAGGAGCCGATGACCTCGCTCAACCCCAGCTTCACCGTCGGCGACCAGATCGGCGAAGCCCTCATGCGCCATCGCGGGCTGTCGGCGAAGGCGGCGCGCGCCGCCGCCGTCGAGATGCTGGAGCGCGTCAGGATTCCCTCGCCGCGGGACCGGGTGGACGAGTATCCCCACAAGCTCTCGGGCGGCATGCGCCAGCGCGTCATGATCGCCATGGCGCTGGCCTGCGCGCCAGCGCTGCTGATCGCGGATGAGCCGACGACGGCGCTCGATGTCACCATCCAGGCGCAGATCCTCGACCTCCTGGTCAAGCTGCGCCAGGAGACCGGTACGGGCATCATCCTGATCACCCACGACCTTGGCGTGGTGGCCGAGACCTGCGACGACGTCGCCGTGATGTACGCCGGCGAGATCGTGGAGCAGGCGCCGGCGGCGCGCCTGTTCGGCGCCCCGCAGCACCCCTATACGGTGGGCCTGCTGGGCTCGATCCCGCTCCTCAACGCGCAGCGTTCGCGGCTGGCGACCATCGCCGGCAGCGTGGCGGGCCTGACCGGCCCGTTCACGGGCTGCCGCTTCGCCGCGCGATGCCCGTTCGCCGATGCCCACTGCCGCAACGAGGCGCCCCCCCTTGCCTCGGTCGGCCGCGGGCACCTGTCGCGCTGCTGGAAAGCGCCCCTGGAGGCGCTGGTGGCATGACCGCGCCGCTGCTCGCCCTCAAGGACGTTTCGAAGCATTTCGTGGTCCGCCGCTCGCTGCTGGGCGCAGCCACGGCCGTCGTGCGTGCCGTCGACGGCGTCTCGCTCGCCATCGACGCCGGCGAGACGCTGGCGCTGGTGGGCGAATCCGGCTGCGGCAAGTCAACCACCGGCCGGCTGGCGCTGCGCCTGATCGAGCCGACCGGCGGCAGCGTCCGCTTCGACGGCCGGGATCTCGCCGCCCTCTCCGCGTCTGAGCTGCGGCGATCGCGGGCCGGCGCGCAGTTCATCTTCCAGGACCCGTACAGCTCGCTCAATCCGCGCATGACGGTGGGCGAGATGCTGGCCGAGCCGCTGCTGCTGCACACCGAGCTGTCGCCGGCCAGCCGCCGCGACCGGGTGTCGGAGCTGCTGGGCGTGGTGGGGCTCAGGCGCGAGCACGCCGAGCGCTATCCGCACGAGTTCTCCGGCGGCCAGCGCCAGCGCCTGGCCATAGCCCGCGCGCTGACCGTCGGGCCGAAGCTGATCGTCTGCGACGAGCCGGTATCGGCGCTCGATGTCTCCATCCGCAGCCAGATCCTGAACCTGCTGAAGGACCTGCAGCAGCGTCTGGGGCTGGCCTACCTGTTCATCAGCCACGATCTCGCGGTGGTGAAGCACATCGCCACCCGCGTTGCCGTCATGTATCTCGGGCGCATCGTCGAGACCGCGACGCGGAATGCGCTGTTTGCCGAGCCGCGCCATCCCTACACGCAGGCGTTGCTGTCTGCTGTGCCGATACCCGCGACGGGTGAGCGCCGGCAACGGCGCCTCCTGGCCGGCGATCCGCCCAGCCCGCTCGACCCGCCTTCCGGCTGCCACCTCCATCCCCGCTGCATCCATGCCGAGGAAATCTGCGAACGCACGCGGCCCGGGCTTGGCGCGGATGACGCGCACGCGGTCGCTTGCCATCTGTGGGCCGACATAGTTTCATCGGGTCCGCCGGCATCCACCGTGGGACCGGAATTTTCAGCAAGCCTGCAGCGTTTGTTTCGGGCATTCGATGCCAAGGAACAGGACTGACATGCCCGGCGGCGGGCCAGCTCGGGGAGGGTGATCCATGAAACGGTATGGTCTTGTCGGGATGGCGGTCGCGGCCGCTCTGCTGACCAGCTCGGCGGCGATGGCCGAGACGACGCTGCGCATCGGGCTGGCCGAGGACCCGGATGTGCTCGATCCGACGCTGGCGCGCACCTACGTCGGCCGCATCGTGTTCGCCTCGCTGTGCGACAAGCTGTTCGACATCGACGAGAACATCAACATCGTCCCGCAGCTCGCGCTCTCGCACGAGACCTCGCCCGACGGCAAGACAGTCACCATCAAGCTGAGGCCCGGCGTCAAGTTCCACGACGGCGAGGCCATGGACGCTGAGGCCGTCAAGGCGAGCCTGGAGCGGCACATGACCATGCAGGGCTCGTTCCGCAAGCCCGAGCTGGCGGCCGTCGCCAGCGTCGAGGTGGCCGACCCGCTGACCGTGCGGCTGCACCTCAAGGCGCCGTTCTCGCCGCTCATCGCCCAGCTCACCGATCGCGCCGGCATGATCCTGGCGCCCAAGGCGGCGAAGGAGGAGGGCGACAAGTTCGGCCTGAAGCCCGTCTGCGCCGGCCCGTTCAAGTTCGTCGAGCGCGTGCAGCAGGATCGCATCGTGCTGGAGAAGTTCGCCGGCTACTGGAACGCTGCCAACATCCACGTCGATCGCGTCGTCTTCCGCCCCATCGTCGACTCCACGGTGCGCCTCGCCACCCTGAAATCCGGCGGCCTGGAGATGATCGAGCGTGCCCTGGCCACAGACCTGCCCGAAATCAGGGCGGATACGAAACTCAGGTTGGCGACGGTGCCGGAGCTCGGCTACCAGGGCGTCACGGTCAACGTCGGCAATGGCGATGCGGCCAAGACGGCCTTCGGCAAGGACCCGCGCATCATCCAGGCGTTCAGCCTCTCGCTCGACCGCGAGGCCATTACCAAGGTCGCCTTCAACGGCGAGTTCCTGCCGGGCAACCAGTGGGTGAGCCCCAAGAACCCCTACTATCAGAGCAAGTTCCCGGTGCCCAAGCGCGATGTCGCCAAGGCCAAGGAGCTCCTGAAGGCTGCCGGCGTGACGACCCCGCTCGCCGTCGATTTCATGGTACCGAACAACCCGGAGAGCCGGCAGGTGGCCGAGATCATCCAGGCGATGGCCGGCGAGGCGGGCTTCGACATGAAGATCAGGGTCACGGAGTTCGCGACCTCCCTCAAAGAGGCGGAGCAGGGCCGCTACCAGGCCTTCTTCGTTGCTTGGTCGGGGCGCGTCGATCCCGACGGCAACGCCTACATCTTCCATAAGACCAAGGCACCGCAGAACAACAGCGGCTACAGCAACCCCGACGTCGACAAGTGGCTGGACGAGGCGCGCACCAAGAGCACGCTCGCCGAGCGCAAGGCGGTGTACGAAAAGATCGCCGAAAAGGTGTTGTCGGAGGGGGGGATCGTCTACCTCTATCATCGGCTGATGATCATCGCGCACACGGCCAAGCTCGAAGGCTACAGGCAGATGCCCGACGGCCTCATCCGGCTCACGGGCGCCCGGCTGAAGCCGTGAGCGGCGGAAAGCAGCTGGCCTATTCTTTGTCCTGCCGGGGCTCGTCCCCGGCATCCAGTGGGCCGCGAGCGCCGGCGCAAGTGGTGAGATGGATTCCGGCGACAAGCGCCGGAATGACAGAGTAGGATCCGTCGGATTCAGACCAATAGATGCTCCGCTTTCTCGGCAAACGCCTGCTGCAGCTCGTCCCGACGCTGTTCTTCGTGTCGGTGATCATTTTCGGCCTGCAGCAGCTGCTGCCCGGCGATCCCGCCCTCGCCATGGCCGGCGAGGAGCGTGACCCCGCTGTCCTCGAGCAAATCCGCAGGCAGTACCGCCTCGATCAGCCGCTGCACGTGCAATACCTCTATTGGGTGGCGGGCGTCCTGTCCGGCAATCTCGGCGAGTCCATGCGCCTCAAGGAGCCGGTCCTCACGCTCATCGCGCAGAAGTTCCCCGTCACCCTGCAGCTCGCGCTGATGGCCATCGTCTTCTCCCTCGCCATCGGCGTGACGGCCGGGGTGGTCTCCGCGGTCAGGCGCGGCACGGCGGTGGACTACGCCGTCAACGTGGTGGCCCTGTGGGGCATCTCCACGCCGAACTTCTGGCTCGGCATCATGCTGATCTTCCTGTTCGCCGTGCACCTCAACTGGCTGCCGGCCTCCGGCTACGTCGGCTTCCTCGAAGACCCCTGGCAGTCGCTCCAGGCTACGCTTCTGCCGGCCTTCGTGCTCGGCAACTCGTTCGCGGCAGTGCTCATGCGGCACACCCGCAGCGCCATGCTGCAGGCCATGGGCAGCGACTACGTGCGTACCGCCCGCGCGAAGGGCCTGGCCGAGCGGCGCGTTGTCCTCAAGCACGCCCTGCGCAATGCCCTGACGCCGGTGGTGACGCTGGGCGCGCTGGAGCTCGGCACGCTCCTGTCCGGCGCGGTGCTGACCGAGCAGGTGTTCTCGATTCCGGGCTTCGGCAAGCTGATCGTCGACAGCGTCTTCAACCGCGACTATGCGGTGGTGCAGGGCGTGACGCTGATCACGGCCACCACCTATATCCTCCTCAACCTGCTGGCCGACGTGGCCTACGTGCTCATCAACCCCCGGCTCAGGAGCTAGACCGTGGCGACGCTGTCCGAGCCCCTTTTCATCGAGCCCGCGCACGAGAGCCCCGGCGCGCGGGCGTGGCGGCGCCTTGTCAAGCGCAAGAGCGCCGTGCTGGGCCTCGTCATCATCGTGCTGTTCGTGCTGGTCGCGGTCTTCGCCCCGCTGATCGCCCACTACGACCCCGCCCAGCAGGGCTGGACGTCGATCCGCAAGCCCCCGTCGTTG
>DATBKR010000648.1:0-2189 GCA_036555805.1 Hyphomicrobiaceae bacterium
TTGGCCGCCCGCAGGTAGCGGATGCCGAGGCTCTGCTGCAGATAGGCCGTTGACGCCTTGCGGTGAGCGCGCACGAGCGCCACCGCGCGTCCGTAAAGCGCGTCCCCGGCGCCGGCGTCGTGCCGATAGGGCTCCGCACGCGGCGGGTCGGCGTCCGCCGGGGCGGGCACCGAGGCTGGCCAGACCGGCTTGTCCTCCGGCAGGCTCTCGCCCGACCCTGCCGGGCGGCGCGGGCCCGAGCGCTCTGCCAGCGCCCCGCGGCGGCGGAGAAGCCCGAAGCCGGCCGAACGGGAGGGCTCATCGCGCGCCGGCGCAAAGCGCCGCGCCATGTCCTGGCATCCCGTGTCGATGGCGCGATCGAAGTCGGGCTCGCGCACTGGCCGGCGCAGGTTCACGCGCTTGCCGGAGGGCGGCAGGTTGGCGTGCACTCCGGCGCCGGCAGATGCGACGGGGGCATCGTAGTCAAATGCAGGTTCCACCGGCAGCGGCGGCTGCCGTCCGGCCGCGAACGGTGTGGACGACGCGTCGAACATCGGCTCGCGGCGGATGAAGCCTCCATCGCCGTCCCGGCTCGGTTCTCGGGCGAGCCAGCGCCAGGCGCGGACGACGAGGTGGAGGCCGTGCCGCTCGCCCCGGCAGACGATGCGCAGATCCTGGAAAGACATGCCGAGACTGGCGACGATCAGCATCGCGCCACCGGCAAAGCAGAGCACGCCCGCAAGCGCGCCGGCGCGCTCGGGGCCTGCCGCCGCCAGCAGCCTGGCGAGGAACCGCAGCGTCTGGTCGCCCAGCAGGCCTCCCAGCCCGTAGGGCAGCGGCCAGGTGGTCGTGCCGGGCAGAGCCGAGGCCGCGCAGGCCAGCAGCAGCACGGCCGCGGGTGCCAGCATCAGCCTGGTGCGCGCCTCCTCCAGCCGCCGCCGGGTGATGAGTTGCAGCGCCCAGAACACAGGAGGCAGAATGAGAAAGACGCTGGCCAGCCCGAACAGCCGCATCGCCAAGTCGGCGAAGTTGGCCCCTACCGGCCCCAGGGCGTTGCGGGTGGCCCCGCCGGCCGTGCGGACGAAGCTCGGGTCGGAGGCCGACCACGTGAGCAGGCTCGCCCCGGCGGCACAGCAGAGCACCAGCAGCGCCCACCCCAGCAGGCCGAGCAGCCATGCCTCCAGCCTTGCGCGCAAGGAGCCCGGCAGCAGCGGGGCATGATCGCTCGAGGACGCCATACCAACCAGGGAGCGGCTACGCAGTTATCAACACTTCGCGCCGCGTCCCCGCCACCCGGGCCAGCCGCCGGAAGCCAGCCGAAGGCGCATCCGGCGGCTGCGGCCCGTGCGGGACGCGCGCCGGACGAGTCTGACGTTGGTTAATTGCGATACGGTTAACAGCCCTGCTGGGACCAAGCCGCTACCCCGTTGGCCGAATGGCCCCTAAATGCGACCGAGGCGCACATCCTCCTCCGGGTTGGCGCCGATCTTGTGGATCGAGAGGTCGGCGCCGCGGCGCTCCTCCTCGGCCGACAGGCGCAAACTCAGGAGAATATCGACCACCGTGTAGACGATGGCGCCGGCTGCGACCGCGTAGACGGCGCCCAGCAGGCTGCCCACCACCTGGGACCATAAGCTCACCCCGCCCATGCCGCCGAACGAGGCCAGCCCGAATATCCCGCAGGCGACGCCGCCCCACAGGCCGCACAGCCCATGCAGGGCCCACACGCCCAGCACATCGTCGAACTTCCATTTCGGGTCGGCCGCGGCCTGGAAGGCGTAGACGAAGATGATCCCGGCAAGCCCGCCGATGAACAGCGCACCGACCGGATGTACAACGTCGGACCCCGCGCAGATGGCGACCAGGCCGGCGAGCGCGCCGTTGTGGATGAAGCCCGGGTCGCCATCGCCGGCGACAAGCGCAGCCAGGATGCCGCCGCACATGGCCATCAGCGAGTTCATGGCGACGAGTCCGCTCACCGACTGCACGGACTGCGCGCTCATCACGTTGAAGCCGAACCAGCCGATGCACAGGAGCCAGGAGCCCATGGCGAGCCACGGCAGCGACGACGGCGGAATGCCGGCCAGCCCCTTGTCGAAGCGGCCGAGCCGGGGCCCGAGCCGCCGCACGGCGGAGAAGGCGAGCCAGCCGCCCACCGCATGCACCACGACCGAGCCGGCGAAGTCATGGAACTCGGCGCCGAGCCAGCC
>DATBKR010000649.1:0-1903 GCA_036555805.1 Hyphomicrobiaceae bacterium
GCTCAACCCGGTGGTCGTGTACGGCACCGAGGAGCAGAAGCGGCGCATGCTGCCGCCCATGGTCTCCGGCAAGGAGAAGGCCTGCTTCGCCGTAACCGAGCCAGACACCGGGCTCAACACCACGCAGCTCAAGCTGCGCGCCGTCCGCAGCGGCGACCGCTACGTGGTGGACGGCCAGAAGGTATGGATCTCGACTGCCCAGGTGGCCGACAAGGTGCTGCTGCTCGCCCGCACCACGCCGCTCGAGGAAGTCACCAAACCCACCCTAGGTCTCAGCCTGTTCTACACCCGCTTCGACCGCAGCCGGATCAAGGCGGACGAGATCGACAAGATGGGGCGCAAGGCGGTCGATTCCAACGTGCTGTTCTTCGACCGCTTCGAGGTGCCGGTGGAGGACCGGATCGGCGAGGAAGGCCGCGGCTTCGAGTATATCCTCCACGGCATGAACCCCGAGCGCATCCTGATCGCCGCCGAGGCGATCGGCCTCGGCCGGCTCGCACTTTCGCGCGCCGCCGCCTACGCCAGGGAACGCATCGTGTTCAATCGCCCGATCGGCCAGAACCAGGCCATCCAGCATCCACTGGCGCGGAACTGGACCGAGCTGGAGGCGGCCTGGCTGATGACGCTGCGCGCGGCGTGGGAGTACGAGAGCGGCCTGCCGTGCGGTGCCAGTGCCAACGCAGCCAAGTTCCTGGCCGGCGAGGCCGGCTTCAATGCGTGCCAGCAGGCGGTGATGACCCACGGCGGTTTCGGCTACTCCAAGGAGTACCACGTCGAGCGCTATCTGCGCGAGGTCATGATCCCCCGCATTGCGCCGATCAGCCCGCAGCTGGCGCTGTGTCACATCGCCGAGCGTGCGCTGGGCCTGCCCAAGTCGTACTAATTATAGGGGCCAGAATGGAAGGCCGGACGCCGGATTCCCAGACGTCCGCTTCCGGTGCCGGAGCACGGGGCAAAGCCGCCAGGGCCTGCCGGTCGCTTGGCTTTCGCCTCAAGCTGCCCGCACGAGGCCGGGCGCACCCTTGCCACGCACTTCCGCCTCCTCGAACTCGGCGGCGGCGATCGCCCGGTCGAGCGCAGCGCGCAAGTCCTTGGCGCTTTCGAGCGTCAGCTCGATACCGGCGCGCGCCCCCGGATCGAGACCGGTGTTGACGAAGTCGAGCGTCACGACGTCGGCCAGGGGCGCGTGGCGTGCATGGTCATAGGCAACCACCGCGTGCGTCAGTGCAAACCATTGGTCCGCGCGCTTGGCCATGCCTTCCGCGCCAATGACCTCGATGATCGACGTGCACATGTGCCGTCCTCCTAGGCCGCCAGATGCTTCCCGAAGAAAGCGGACACCTTGCTCCAGCCGTCCATCGCCTGCTCGGGCCGGTAGAGCGGCCGGTGCCAATAGAAGATGCCGTGGCCGGCACCGTCGTAACGGTGAAACTCGTAGGTCTTGCCGTGCCTCTTGAGTTCGGCCTCGTGCATATTCACCTGCTCGGGGCTCGGTGCCCGGTCGTCGTTGCCGAAGATGCCGATGAGCGGGCAGGAGAGGTCCTTCGTCAGCTCGATCGGTGCGACCGGCGTCTTGGCGTTGAGCTCGTCCTTGCCCATGACGACACGGCCACCCCAGAGCTCGGCGCAGGCGTCGACGTCCTTCCTCTGGCAGGCGTAGAGGAACGCGTGCCGGCCGCCCGAGCAGGAGCCGAACAGGCCGACCTTGCCGTTGTGGTTGGGCTGCCCGCGCATCCACTTCACCGCGGCCTCGGTATCGCCCACCATTTGCGCGTCGGGAATGCCGCCCTCGGCGCGCACCTTGGCGGCGACATCATCGGGGTTGCCGTCGCCCGAGCGCTGGTAGAGGTTGGCGCAGATCGCGAGATAGCCGTGATGCGCGAACCGCCGCGTCGTCTCGATG
>DATBKR010000650.1:0-2511 GCA_036555805.1 Hyphomicrobiaceae bacterium
ACGCCGATGCCGTGGCCGAGCAGCGGCGCCGTGAACAGCGGATCGACGAACACCAGGACCGTGTTCAGTGCCCGCTGCCAGATCGAGCCTTCCACGGCCTCCGCTTCCGCGAACCTGTTCTGCATGGCCAGGAACATGTCGGGGAACGCGAGCGTGAGCAGCGCGGCGGCTATGCCGACGAACACGAGAACGCCTCCGTTGCGGATGAGGGTCCGCGCGTCGGGGCGGGCAATGGTGGAACCGAGGAGCGTCAGCCCAAGGATTGCGGCGGCCAGGAAGTAGATGGCCCTGCTGCCCGTCAGCACCGCCATGGCGCCGACCGCGGCGCCCGCCCCCCACAGGATCGGCGTCCGAAACGGGACACGCGCGCCTGAGAGAAAGAAGGCGACGAACATGGCGATCATGGCCGCCGTGAACTGCACGTTGGGCCCCGTGTAGGTGAAGAGGCCGAACGGCCGCACGATCTCCTCGCCGAGCCCGACCGCCGCGGCATCGTCGCCGCCGACGCCGAGATTGATCCAGGCCGTCGGCCCGGCGTTGTACTGGACCGCGACCAGGAGCGCATAGGGGATGGCAAGAAGCGTGTTCCAGAGCAGGAAACGCTCCACGTCCCTGCGGCGGAAGGCTGCCGCGATCACGAAGGCAAGCGGCATGTAGAGCCAGTAGGTGCGGACGCCGAGCAGCCAGGCATAGGCGTTGAGGTCGTTGAAGAAGAACTGCAGCGCCCCCAGCAGGCTGGAGACGATGGTCATGCCCAGCCAGAGCGCCCCCACGCCGCCCCAGGCAACCAGGCCGTGGCCGAAGCAGTAGGCGTAGAGCAGGACCGCGAACGGGTCGCGCAGGAACGTCAGCGGCGTGGCCAGCTCGGGGAGGAACCACTTGCGGAGCGGCCCTTCGAGGAGGGACAGGGCATAGACCAGGAAGACCAGGGCGACGGCCCGGCGCCGGCGCGACTCGGCCTGCCGCGCGCCCTGCGCCGCGATCCATGCGTCCGGCCGGCTGGCGTCGGAGAGGGCCATCAGGCGAGCACCGTTTCGATCAGCTGCGCAATCCGCGCCTCGTAGGTCTCCCAGCCCGAGCGGGCGGCGCGGGCGAGCGCGGCGGCGGCCATCTCCTGACGCCGCGCCTCGTCTTCGTAGAGGAGAGTGAGCCGCTCGGCGATGGCGTCCGGATCGCGGATCGGGACGATGAAGCCCTCGCGCCCGTCGGTCATGATGTCGGGGCCCGCCGTGTGGGGCGTGGTGATGACGGGCAGACCCGCCGCCATCGCTTCGTAGAGGACCATGCCGAACCCCTCGACGATCGACGGGAAGACGAAGACGTGGCCATGCGTCATCCTCTCCAGGAGCGTGCGATGCGGCAGGTGCCCGAGCCAGGTGCACCTGTCATCCGCCAGAAGCGTGGCGAGCTCGGACGGGACATGCATCGGGCGGGGGCCGGCCAAGGTCAGCCGCCAGGGGACGTGGAGTTTCTTCAGGGCGGCAATCAGGTAGGCGAGACCCTTCGGCTGCGTCAGATGACCCGCGTAAAGCAAGCGCAGTGGCTCGCCGGGACCGCGCCGGTTCGGCCGATCCAGCAGCGGTGCGGGCGCGCCGTAGGCTGCGACTTCGACGGGCAGGTCGGTTCCGAACCGGTCCTCGACGCTCCTGCGCGTGAAGGCCGATGCCACGACGATGTTGTCGGCGAGAGCAATCTCCTCGTCCTTGCGCGCGAGCTTGTCGCTGCTGTCGATCAGCCCTTGCATCGTCGGCGCCCACACGGGGTGCAGGGTCGCTTCCTCCTGCAGCAGCCGCCGCAGCGTGCGCCAATGCACGGTGGGCAGATCGTAGATGCGCCGGATGCCCCGAGAGCGGGCGGCCTTGAAGGTAGCGAGCGCACCGTCCTCGCAGGCGTAGACCGCCTGCACGGCGCGCGCAGCCGGTCCGGCGAGATGGGCTGCGACGGCGCGGTCGAGCTGCCGATAGACCCGATCCACGGACGCCCAGCCGGTCTCGTGCCGCACCAGCCCGGACCAGCCCAGGCGGGCGGCACCGAGCCGGACGGCCTCGCGCAGGGGCCGCATCCGCGTCCTGGCCCAGGGCGCCTCGGGAAAGGCGCGCCGGCCCAGCTCGCGCCGCGCCCGCTCGCCGAGGAAAGGGGCATCGAGCCAGCGGGGCGGCAGCGCCAGCGCCGTCCAGAAGCTGTCGAGCCGGCCACCGTTGCCGACCGCGCGCAGCACGGCGCGAACGTTCGCGTTGCCGGTCGGGTGGCTGACGAGCACGGCACTGTGGGGGGGCACCAGCGGCGATGGGCGTCGCCCGACGAGCCTCATCGCCGCGCCAGAAGCTCCTCGAAGACGCCGATGTAGCGCGTGGCTACGGCACGGGCGGTAAAGGCTGCGAGGTGCGCATCCTTGCCGGCGAGGCGGGCCCGAGCGGTATCGGGATCGGCGAGGGTCGCCGCCAGCGTATCGGCGAGCGCGCCCTCGTCGCCGTTCGGGAACGTGAACCCGTGCGGGCCGATCGCATCGAC
>DATBKR010000651.1:0-1994 GCA_036555805.1 Hyphomicrobiaceae bacterium
TCTTCATCGCCTGCTCGATCTGCCAGGCGATCATCTCCTTGGCGACCTGGGTCTTGGCCTCCTCGTAGATCCCCTCCTCCTTGAGGAAGTCATCGATGGTCGAGCCCCAGTGCGTCTTCTTCTTTACGGCCACTCGTTCATCTCCTTCATGCGCTTCAATGATCAGTGCCGACCGCCTTGCGATCCTCCGGGTCCAGTTTCCTGAGCCACTCGCGAACCGGCTCGCTACCCGTGTCGGACGCGTAGAAGACCACGGGCAGGCGACGTCGTCCGGGCCCATTCGACATTGCCTCCCCCTCTCAGCCGAACAGATATGTACCATAAAATGTGCATTGGATCAAGTGGCCCGGCGCACCATGGAGCCGCTGCCGGACGATGGTAGTTGGGATCGCAGCAGCGGGTCTGTAATCCGATGGCGACATAACACGTCGGGAATTTGCGGGATGAATGGGCGCCTGATTGAGAATATCAGGATAAAGGAATGACGCCAATTTGGCGCCAAGGGCGTAACTACTCACCCCTCTGCGGCAGCGTGACTCAGGCGTAGCGGATTGAACGAAAGGCAGCGGGCTGATTCAAGCTCGGGATGGCGCCCGGGAAGCTTGATTCGCTGGATGCTGACAGCCTGAAGCCGCTGGTGCAGCAGCTGCTGATGCGGATCGACGATCTGTTGGCGCAGAACAAAGCCCTCCTTGCGCGCATCGCCGAGCTCGAAGCCAAGCTCGGCCAGCCGCCCAAGACGCCGGACAACTCCTCTCTGCCGCCGTCGCGCGGGCAGAAGGCGAACGCCGAGCCGCCGACGATGAAGCCGCCGCGCAAGGGCCGCCCCGGCGTGGCACGCCAGCTCGCCGAGAACCCCGATGCAGCGCGTCGCTTCTACGCCGAGCGCTGCAGATGCGGTGCCGTGCTCGACGCAGCCGGACAGGACCTCGCCAAAGAGTACGATCATATCGACATTCCGCCGATCAGGCCGATTGTGACGCGCATCGCGCTGTTCCGCGCCACCTGCCCGTGCTGCCAGGCGCGGGTGACGGCGAGCGCGCCTGCCGACATGCCCGAGGGCACGCCGTTCGGCCCGGGCATCGCGTCGGTGATCGCCTACCTGCACGGCTGCCAGATGGTCGGCTACAAGCGGCTGACCGAGGTCTGCCAGGGCCTGTTCGGCCTCACCATCTCGCAGGGCGCCATCGCCAACATGCTCGCCCGCGTCGGCAAGACAATCGCTGCACCGGCCGAGCGGATCGCGGAGGAGGTGCGCCTAAGCGAGGTGATCGCCAGCGACGAGACGAGCGCACGCGTGAAGGGCAAGACCTGGTGGCAGTGGACGTTCGGCTGCGCCACGGCCGTCTATTTCGTCATGGCCGAGAGCCGCGGCAAGAGCGTGCCGACGGCGTTCCTTGCCGGCGCGAAGCCGAAGATGTGGCTGTCGGACCGGCTGCCCGCACAATGCCGGCACGCCGAGGAGCACCAGTTCTGTCTCGCGCATCTGCTCCGCGACGCGCAGTATGCCATCGACCACGGCGACACGATCTTCGCGCCCGGCTTCAAGGCGCTGCTCAAGGATGCCTGTGCCGTCGGCCGCCGCCGGCCCGACCTCGCCGACGCCACCATTACCGCGCACCGCCGACGTCTCGAGAGGGAGCTGGAGCGGCTGCTCGCGTTGAAGCCAACCGATGCCGAGGGGCGCAAGCTGCGCGATGCGGTCTATCTCGACTGCCGCGGCAAGCTCTTCGTGTTCCTCAAGCGCCGCGACGTTGAGCCGACCAACAACGAGAGCGAGCGGGCGCTGCGGCCCTCGGTGATCTTCCGAAAAGTGACGAACGGGTTCCGCTCCGAGTGGGGCGCCAAAGCCTACGCGGCCCTCTGCTCCATTGTCGAAACCGGCCGCCGCAACGGCCGGAGCGCCCTCACCGCCATCCGCGATGCTCTCGCCACCCCCGCGGCCGAGACAGCCGGCGCGTGATCGGCGCACGTCATGTGGGGTGAGTAATTAC
>DATBKR010000652.1:0-7923 GCA_036555805.1 Hyphomicrobiaceae bacterium
TGGAGCGCTTCACCGGCGGCGGGGCCAAGGGGCCGGTCACCACCTACGATTTGACCGCCCCGCGCGCCTTTCCGCCCATCGAGAAGGCCGTGGCCGCGCAGATCGCGGTGCCCGACCCGAGCGCGCCGATCACGCTCGACAACCAGAAGATGCTGCCGCCGTTCCCGGACGCGGCAGGCTACGGCAATGCGCAGTGGGCCGACACCATCCCCAAGCTGGTGCAGGCCAAGGTGGTGCAGGCGCTGGAGAACTCCGGTTATGTCGGCGCGGTGAGCCGGCCGCTCGATGGGCTCTCGGCCGACTACAAGCTGCTCATCGACATCCGCACGTTCCGCCTGCCGGCGAAGCCGGGCGGCGCAGCGGAGGTGGAGTTCGGCGTCAAGGTACTGGGTGCCGGCGGCCGCATCCTGGCCAGCAAAGTGTTCGCGGCCAAGGCGGCCCGCGACTCCGCCGATGCGCCGGCGGCCGTGGCCGCGATCGACGAGGCCTTCGGCAGGGTCGCCACCGACCTCGTGAAATGGGTCCCTCAAGTGCTCGAAGCCCAACCGCCGCCCCAGCCGCCGCCCAAGCAGCCGTAGGTCGGGTCGAGCGCAGCGAAGACCCAACACTCGGTAGTTCGGTCTGCCGCCGGCTTTCGCCGGCATTGACCCAACCTACTCCAGGTCCCACACGGCGACGACGCGGAAGGTGCGCAGCGTGCCGTCGCGCTCCTTGATGGAGACGTACTCACCGGGCACGAAGCGGTGGCGGTCGAACTTGAATCCGGGCTCGTCATCGTCGGTGGACTTCGGGTCGTAGTCGAACGCCCAGCCGCCGCCGCGATGCACCAGGCGGCCCACCTGGTTCTTCTCCCCCGGCCAGAAGCGGACGACGCGGCAGCGATCGCGCTCCCTGCGCCATTCGCCAGGCACGATGTGGCCCGCGTCGTCGAGCGGGGCGGCGAACTCGTAGCCGCGCTCGCGGCTGCCGCCGGGGAACTCGTGGTCGCGCGCGAGCTCCAGCTTGATGCGCTTCATGGTCATGGCGGCTGTTCCTCGGGACGGGGCGGCCAGAGCCTGTCTGCCGTCTTTCTGTGCGCGTCTGCGCTCCGCCGCATTGATCGGCGTCAATGAGCGTGGCGCAAGGCGGAATGCCAGGCTTGGTAATCGGTGCGCGCTGCTTCAGATGTGTCGCGCGCTGCGCTTCAGCGTGAAGTCCGACCCGGAGGGGCTCCGACGCGTCGTGCTGACGTTCGGCGTGGCGTCGTAGGAAGTGGGCAATGGGGAGTGGATGGTCGCCTCAAATTCCCACTTCTCCACTTCCCCATTCCCCACTCCCTAATCCCCACTCCCTCTGCTACGGTGCCGCGCTTCCCACCACAGAAGGCCCTCCCATGACCTACGCGTTCGCGCCTGTCCCGCAGCCGGCCTTGCCGATCAATGGCTCCGACCAGCTGTTCCCGGTCCACCGCATCTATTGCGTCGGCCGCAACTATGCCGAGCACACCAGGGAGATGGGCGGCGACGCCAAGGACCCGCCGTTCTTCTTCCAGAAGAACGCGGACAACGCCGTCGCCGACGGCACCTTCCCTTATCCGCCGCAGACCCAGAACGTGCATTACGAGATCGAGCTGGTGGTCGGGCTCAAGTCGGGGGGCGTCAACATCGAGGCCGCCGACGCCATGCGCCACGTCTTCGGCTATGCCGTGGGCATCGACATGACGCGCCGCGACCGGCAGGACGTGGCAAAGAAGCTGGCGCGTCCGTGGGAGGTGGCCAAGGCGTTCGAGCACTCCGCGCCGATGACCGCGATCGTGCCCGCGCAGCACGTCGAGACCATCGCCAGGGGCGCGATCTGGCTGGAGGTCAACGGCGTGCGCAAGCAGACCGGAGACCTGAGCCAGATGATCTGGGACGTTCCGAACCAGATTGCCTTCCTGTCCACCCTGTTCGAGCTGAAGGCCGGCGACCTGGTCTTCACCGGCACGCCGGCCGGCGTGGGCGCCATCAGGAAGGGCGACAAGATCAAGGGGCACGTGGACGGGGTGGGGGATCTCGATGTGATGGTGGTTTAGGCGGGCAGCCCCAAAGCTGCCCAAGGTTGGGGCGAGGGCCTCGCATACGCAAGCAGCTCTTCACGGTTTTGACCGGGCTGGTGCAACCCGCCATTCCGCGCTTCCGTCAATTGGGGGAGACGGGATGCGAGGGGCTTTCGCCTGATTGTCTTGGGCGGCCACCTCGCCATATAAGGGCGCATGCCTGCGCCCATACCTTTCCAGAAGATGAACGGTCTCGGCAACGAGATCCTGGTGCTCGACCTGCGCGGGCGCCGGGAGGCGTTGAGCCCAGGGGCGGCGCGGGCCATCGGCCGCCGCCGCGGGCAGCATTTCGACCAGATGATGGTGCTGCACGACCCCGCGAGCGCGGGCACCGACGCCTACGTGCGCATCTACAATATCGACGGCTCGGAGGCGGGGGCCTGCGGCAACGGCATGCGCTGCGTGAGCTGGGTCGTGGCCGAGGAGACCGGCCGCCGCGCGCTCAGGTTCGAGACCACGGCCGGAATGCTGGAGGCGCGCGTCACCGATGCGGGCCGCATCGCGGTGGATATGGGCGCGCCCAGGTTCGGCTGGCGCCACATCCCCCTCGCCGGGCCGTGCGAAGATATCGGCGCCATCGATCTCGGTGTGGACGAGGCGGAGTGGCGCGGCCTGGGTGCGGCGTCGGCGGTCAACGTCGGCAACCCGCATGCGGTGTTCTGGGTCGAGGACCCCGATGCCTACGACCTCAGCCGCCTCGGACCGCCGCTGGAGACGCATCCGCTGTTTCCGGAGCGGGCCAACATCTCGCTGGCCCATGTCGCCGGGCCGCGCAGCATCGCCGTGCGCACCTGGGAGCGCGGCGCCGGCCTCACCAGGGCGTGCGGCAGCGCGGCCTGCGCGGCGGCCGTGTGCGCGGCGCGCAGGGGGCTGGCGGTGCGGCATGTGACGGTCACCCTGCCCGGCGGCCCGCTCGACATCGAGTGGCGGCCGGACGACCGCGTGTGGATGACGGGGCCGGTGCAATTCGAGCGCGCAGGCGTGCTCGACGCCTTCGAGGCAGCGTGACGATGGGCGCCGGAACTCCCCCTCTCCGCGCATCGCCGAGCTTCCCCCGCGGAGACGGGGTCAGACCCCTCGCGTCCGACGTGGGTGCAGATCGCAACCGTGGAGGCGAGGGGTCTGACCCCGCCCCCGCAAGCGGGGAGAGGGAATCCGCGCAGCGTTTGCGGGAAGGGGGCGCCCCGGTCCGGGTCGTCACACTGGGGTGCCGGCTTAACGCGTACGAATCGGAGGTGATGCGGGGTCACGCTGTGGCGGCGGGGCTCGCTGGGGCGGTGATCGTCAACACCTGCGCCGTCACCGCGGAGGCGGTGCGGCAGGCGACGCAGGCGATCCGCAGACTGCGGCGGGAGCGCCCGCAGGCCCGCATTGTCGTGACGGGCTGCGCCGCCCAAGTCGAGCCGGACCGGTTCGCCCGCATGCCCGAGGTGGATGCCGTCATCGGCAATGCCGAGAAGATGCGGCGCCAGACCTTCGCCGCCTTGAGCCTGGCCGACAGCCCCCGCGTGGTCGTCAACGACATCATGTCGGTGCGCGAGACTGCATCTGCCATGGTCGACGGCTTCGGCTCGCGCGCACGCGCCTACATGCAGGTGCAGAACGGCTGCGACCACCGCTGCACCTTCTGCATCATCCCCTTCGGTCGCGGGCCGTCGCGGTCGGTGCCGGCCGGCGAGGTGGTGGCGCAGGCGCGCCGGCTGGTGGAGGCCGGCCATCCCGAAATCGTGCTGACGGGGGTCGACCTCACCGCCTACGGCCTCGATCTGCCGGGCGCCACACGGCTGGGCGGCCTGGTGCGGCACATCCTGCGGCATGTGCCGGAGCTGCGGCGGCTGCGGCTTTCGTCGATCGACCAGGTGGAGGCCGACGCCGACCTCCTCGCTGCACTGGCCGACGAGCCGCGCCTGATGCCGCACCTGCATCTGTCGCTGCAGTCGGGCGACGACATGATCCTGAAGCGCATGAAGCGGCGACACCGGCGCGCCGACGCCGTGCGCTTCTGCGAGGAGGTGCGGCGGCTGAGGCCGGACGCCGTGTTCGGTGCCGACCTGATCGCTGGGTTTCCGACCGAGACGGAGCAGATGTTCGCCAACTCGCTGCGGCTCGTCGACGACTGCGGCCTCACGTTCCTGCATGTCTTCCCGTTCTCGCGCCGCGCCGGCACGCCGGCCGACCGCATGCCCCAGGTTGCCGGCGCGGCCATCAAGGAG
This sequence comes from Hyphomicrobiaceae bacterium, assembly GCA_036555805.1. GTDB lineage: Bacteria > Pseudomonadota > Alphaproteobacteria > Rhizobiales > Hyphomicrobiaceae > AWTP1-13. Next base: position 4,291 of record DATBKR010000652.1, read on the forward strand.
CGGGCGGCGCGGCTGCGGCACAAGGGCAGCGCGGCGCTGGCAGCGTACCTCGGCACGCAGGTCGGTCAGGTGGCGGAGGTGCTGATGGAGCGGGCGGGCCTCGGCCGCACGCCGGGCTTCGCCGAGGCGGAGACCGATCCAGGCGCCGCGCTGGCTGGCGAGCTTGTGAAAATTCGTGTCACTGGCTCCGATGGATCTCGGTTGCACGGCGCGCCGCTTGCCCCCAAGTGTGCCCCGTGAACGACAGGCCTGCAAAACGAGGCGCCTTCTTCTCTGCGTTCCGGCGCGCTTTCGGGCGCGAGGAACAGCCCGCGCCCGCGCCTGCACGCGAGCAGGAGGCCCCCAGCGTCGAGGAGGCGCAGGGCGGCGACAGCGAGCCTCCGGTTCAGCCGGCTGAAGCTCGGACGGTCGAGGCGCAGGCCGTGGAGGCCGAAAGCCTCGTCGTCGAGGTCGAGCCGGTCGAAGAGGCCGCCCTTCCGGCGCCGCCGCCCGGCTCGGAGCCGCCGCAGAGGCTGAGCTGGTTTCATCGCCTCAGGCGGGGTCTTGCCAAGACATCCACCCAGCTGGCGCAGAACATTGCCGGCGTCTTCACCAAGCGCAAGCTCGACGCGGAGACGTTGCAGGAGCTGGAGGACCTTCTGATCCAGGCCGACCTGGGCGTCGAGACCTCGGCGCGCATCGCCGACGCGCTGGCCAAGGGCCGCCACGACACGGAAATCACCACAGAGGAGGTGCGCGCCGTCCTGGCCGCCGAGGTTCAGCGCGTGCTGGCGCCCGTGGCCAAGCCGCTGCTGATTCCGCGCGGCGAGGGCGTGCAGGTCATCCTGGTGGTCGGTGTCAACGGCACCGGCAAGACCACCACCATCGGCAAGCTGGCGCACAGCCTGATCGGGCAGGGCAGCAGCGTCATGATCGCGGCGGGCGACACGTTCCGCGCCGCGGCCATCGATCAGCTGAAGATCTGGGGCGAGCGCACCGGCGCCGAGGTGATCGCCCGCAACGTCGGCGCCGACGCCGCAGGGCTGGCGTTCGACGCCTTGGCGCGGGCGCGGGAAAAAGACTGCGACGTGTTGCTGATCGACACCGCCGGCCGTCTGCAGAACAAGCAGGCTCTGATGGACGAACTGGAAAAGGTGATTCGCGTCCTGCGCAAGATCGATCCCACGGCCCCGCACCGCGTGCTGCTGGTGCTGGATGCAACCACAGGCCAGAACGCGCTTAACCAAGTGGAAGTGTTCAAGGACAAGGCAGGCGTGACCGGCCTGATCATGACCAAGCTCGACGGCACCGCAAGGGGTGGCATTCTGGTGGCAATTTCGGCAAAGTTCGGACTGCCCGTGCACGCGATCGGCGTGGGCGAGGCGGTGGAGGACCTTTCCGAGTTCGACGCCGCCGAATTTGCGCGCGCCATCGCGCTGGGCTAGAGGGGGAACGCAAGAGGGAGGGGGCCGGACTCGCAAAGAGCCGCCTTGAGGTGAAAGTGACCGTAGAAGCAATGAATTGGCGAAGGCGGCATTTTCCGTTCAACGCCGAGCAGACCGTCAGCGTCCTGGGCGAGATCGGGCCGCTGGTGGCGATGTTCCTCGTCAACGGCATCTACGGCATCGACGCCGGCTGCTGGGCGCTGATCGTCGCCACGCTGGCGTCGCTGGTCGTGAGCCTGTGGGTGCTCGGCCGTCCGCCGGTGATGCCGTTCATCGCCGGGGCCGTCAGCATCGCGTTCGGCGCCCTGACGCTGATCACCGACGACCCCATGTGGGTGCAGATCAAGGTGACGATCTTCAACACGCTGGTGGCGGCGGCGCTGTGGATCGGTCAGAAGACCGGCCACGACTTCTTCCGCTTCGTGTTCGGCAAGACCTTCCGCTACACGGAAGAGGGCTGGCACAAGCTCACCCGCAATGCAGCGCTGTTCTTTCTCGTCACGGCGATCCTGAACGAGGCGGTGCGGCTGGGTTTCGACGATTTCGAGATGCTGGCGCTCAACCATCTCTTCACGGGCGTGGACATCTGGATCCTGTTCAAGATTTTTCTGGTGATGCCCGCCACGGCCTTCTACTTCTGGTGGCAGGTGCGGCGCCTGCAGCGCTACCGCCTGCCCGACCAGCGGCGCTTCGCCGGGATCAATGCGGTGCAAAGCAAAGACGCCGCGGCCTGACGGGCGACCCGGCAGGCAGGCGCGACACGACCACCAACGCGCAAGACCAGTGGACAAGGCCGTCATGAGCCAGGAGGTGAGGCCCGACGCGCGTCCCGAGGCGGCAGTGCCCTTCGCCAAGCTGCTGATCGACTTCGGGCCGCTGGTCGCGTTCTTTCTTACCTACTACTTCGTGGAGCGGCTGCAGCCCGAGGCCGGCATCTACTGGGCCACGGGCGTGCTGATGGCGGCAACGCTGACTGCGCTCGCCGCCTCGCGCCTGCTTCTTGGGCGATTTTCCCTCCCTCCGCTCATCACGGCAGCCCTGGTGGTCGTGTTCGGAGGCCTGACGATCTGGCTCAAGGACCCGCGCTTCGTGATGATGAAGCCGACCATGATCAACCTCATCTTCGCCGGAGTGCTGGCGTTCGGGCTCGTGACCCGCCGCCCCCTGCTCAAGCTGGTCATGGGGGAGGCTCTCAAGCTTACCGACGAGGGTTGGCAGAAGCTCACCGTGCGGTGGTTCGTGTTCTTTCTTGCGCTCGCCCTTCTCAACGAGGCGGTGTGGCGCAATTTCTCGCAACCGACGTGGGTCACGTTCAAGGCCTGGGGCATTCTTCCGCTGACCTTCCTGTTTGCGGTCGCCCAGGTCGGTCTCATCAAGCGCTACGAAGTGCGGGACTGAACCGGCGGCAGGGTGTCCCGACGGCATCGGCTCTCCCCCTCGCCTCCGCCGCGCCGTCCGGATGCCAAGCGTGCGTGCGCGAGGTCAACCCCGGTGTGGACGCGGCGCCGCGGTGGCCGGGCGCAAGCGTCCGTACGCCAAATATGCCGATGACATGTCAACCGTCCGCGTGTAATCTTACATAGGATTAACCCTCTACGGATTGTCGGCGCCGATTGCGCCCACAGGTTGTCGGCGCGATCCGTGCCGGGCAGGCGCGTTCAACGGAGCGGTGCAAGCGGTGCTTTTGCAACTCCCGCGGGGGTCGATTTTCACAGAGCGGGATTCTTCCGCGCGCACTCGTCCATGGCTTCCCTTCCCAGACTAAAGTTGAAGGCAGAGCGAAAAAAGGGTGGGACACTACGTCACAAGATTTACAATTACGATGACATGTCAACCAACCGCGTGTAATCTTACATAAGACTGACCCGCCACGGATCGTCTGCCGGCTTGTGATTGCGCGCGCCCGGCGTGTGGCGCGTGGCGCGGTCGGCACCCCGGCTCAACAGAGGCATTTTGGATTTACAATGAAGCGCGACACCCACGATCGGCTCAACCGCTCTCCGATCCACCTGCTGCACAGAGCGGGGCAATGCGCAGGCGACATCTTCCATGCCGAGATGAAGGTGGACGGCCTCACGCCGCGGCAGCTCGCGGTGCTCGTCACGGTCTCCCAGAACGAAGGGCTCAGCCAGACCGGCCTCGTGGAACGCACGGGCATCGACCGGTCGACCCTGGCCGACATCGTGCGCCGCATGCAGCGCAAGGGGCT
>DATBKR010000653.1:0-6205 GCA_036555805.1 Hyphomicrobiaceae bacterium
ACCCCTCGCGTCCGGCGTATAGACTTTTGCGCCACGGCGTTCGCGAGGGGTCTGACCCCGCGGCTGCAATTCCCCCACCCTGTCCCTCCCCAAAACGGGGGGAACGTTGGGGCGAGCGCCTCGCCTCGATGCCGGCCGCGAAGTCCGTGCCGCTTACGGCTCCAGCTCGGTGTCCCAGTAGAGGTAGTCGAGCCAGCTCTGGTGCAGGTAGTTGGGCGGGAACAGGCGCCCGTTGCGGTGCAACTCGAACACCGTCGGCCGGTAGGGCATCTGCCGCGGACGCATGCCGGCGTGGTCCACCAGATCGCCGCCCTTGCGCAGATTGCACGGGGCGCACGCCGCCACTACGTTGTCCCACCGCGTCTGGCCCCCGCGCGAGCGCGGGACGAGGTGGTCGAACGTGAGATCGTCCTTGGCGCCGCAGTACTGGCAGCAGAAGCGGTCGCGCAGGAATACGTTGAACCTGGTGAAGGCCGGGTAGAGAGCCGGCTTTACATAGGTCTTGAGCGAGACCACGCTCGGCAGCCTGATCTCCAGCGAGGGGCTGCGCACGAACCGGTCGTACTGCGCGACGATGTTCACGCGGTCCAGGAAAACCGCCTTGACCGATTCCTGCCAGCTCCAGAGCGAGAGGGGATAATAGCTGAGGGGACGGAAGTCGGCGTTGAGGACGAGGGCCGGGAAGCTCTCAGGGGTGGCGGCGCAGGGGTTCACTGCTCGATCCTGTTCGTTGTCACGGCGTCAGCCCGGTCCCGTTTGATCCTCTGGTCGTTCGCACTCCGCTCAGCATCGAGGCTTCAGGCTCTAGCAAGGAGGCACATACTAGCGGCGCGTGTCGCCGATGTGAAGCCGCAGCCATGCTGCGGGCCGACAAGGAGAATCCGGCTGAATGGGCGCTCCCATCGAGCCCAATCAGCCCCGATCGCGCCGTCGGCACTGGAGCCCTGCGGCGGCCCCGCTCGGCCCCGATGCGCGGTCTAGCAAGGAATGCTGCGGACGGCAGTTCGATGAGGTCTCCAACTGGCGAGATGGAGGCGCGATCCTCGCATTTGCAATCCGGACACGCGTATGCTATTGTAATACGCATGAGCAACCGTACACCATCCATCTTGAGCGTCAGGGTCAGCCCTGGCGAGCGGGCACTGCTGGAAGCTGCCTCCGAGCAGGCGCGCACCAGCCTCAGCGACTTCGTGCGACGCAAGGCGCTGGAGGCGGCGGAGATCGACGTGCTGGAGCGCAGCATAGTAACGATTCCGGCGAAGGACTGGGAGGCGTTCGAAGCGTGGGTCAAGCGCCCTGCGGAGACTGTGCCGGCTCTCAAGCGGCTCGCCCGGCGGACGCCGACCTGGGAACGGTGACGTGACGGGTGTCGTCGCGGAGGTGACGCCCCCTCGCCCGCTCGCCGAGGACGACGACCGTAACGCCTTCGACTGCGGCCGGGAGTCCATGAATGCTTGGTTCCGGCGCCATGCCTGGGCGAACCACACCTGCGGCGCCTCGCGCGTCAACGTGATCTGCGATGCGACCTCAGGGAAGATCGTGGGCTACGTGACGTTGAGTGCCGCTCAGATCGAGCGTGCCTTTCTGCCGAAGGCGCAGCAGCGCAACAAGCCCGACCCAGTGCCCGCGACCCTTCTCGGACAACTGGCCATCCAAAAAGACTACCAGGGTCAAGGGCACGCCGGTTCGCTGCTGCTCTTTGCTCTGAAAACAACCCTACGCGCAGCCGAGGCCGTCGGCAGCCTCGGCGTGATCACGCATCCTCTCGACGACGGCGTGCGCGCCTTCTACGCGAAGTGGGGCTTCCAGGACCTGCCGTTCGATCCGCGCCGGGCAATGATTGTGCGTATGGTTGACCCAAGGAAGAACGGCATCACGCCCTGAAGGAGCCGCCTCTCCACTCTTGCGGAGCCCTAGCTACTCCGCCCCGCCCAGCCCCAGGCAGCTCTCCGCAATGCGCGGGTCGGCGGCGAACTGGGCGGCGTGACCCTCGGCGGTGATCTCGCCCAGCTCCATGATGTCTTCCGCAAGGCTTCCTTCCTCAAGGGTAATTTTGTAGTATCGAATAACAATTGTGCTACCCTATCAAGCCGCATGGGGTCTCACGGCGACAGCAAGGCGGGCAGGCCGGTGGCGGGGGCGACAGCGTCGGCCGCGAAGGGTGATAGCGGCGCAGGCGCCGCGGCCGCCGACCTGGGGCCGCTCGACGGCATGATCGGCTATGCGCTGCGGCGCGCGCAGCTTGCCGTGTTCGACCAGGCCATCAAGGGCTTCGCCAAGCTCGACCTGCGGCCGAGTCAGTACAGCGTCCTGGCCCTGATCGGGCACCATCCGGGGCTGAAGCAGTCTGAGGTGGCCCGCGGGCTCGGCATCCAGCGCGCCAACTTCGTGACGCTGCTCGACACGCTGGAGCGCCGCGGGCTGGCGCGGCGCAGCCCCATCGCCAGCGACCGGCGTTCGCATGCACTCTACCTCACGGACGAGGGCGAGCGCCTGCTGCGCCGCGCCAGCGCCGTCGTGGACGAGATCGAGGCGCGCCTCGACGCCAAGCTCGGCCCCTACGGCCGCGCGGACCTACTGGACCTGCTCGGGCGTCTCACCGCCGAGTAGGCGCCGCGGGAACGGAACCTCCAACGAGACTTCTCCGGCCAAGGTCTGGGCTGGGCAAAGCCCGCGCCGTCAAACCAATAGTAACCCTCATACAACCTGAACGAGCACAAGCCTACGCTTCCGGGCTCACTCATTTGCAGCCACATTTGCAGCCGCCCTGGAAGGTGTCAGCCATGGCCAGCGAGAGAAAGCCAGAACGGACCAAGATCGGCGCTTCGGGACCACAGGGCAAGCCGGGTGAGCGTGGACTACAGGGCCCGCCTGGGCCGCAGGGCAAGTCGGGTGAACAAGGGCTTCAAGGTAAGCCGGGGCCGATCGGGCCTCCCGGTCCTCAAGGAAAGCAGGGCGAGCGTGGCTTGCAGGGCCCTGTGGGGCCACAAGGCAAGCAGGGTGAACCGGGTCTCCAGGGCAAGTCGGGTCCGATGGGTCCTCCAGGATCGCAGGGGAAGCAGGGTGAGCCGGGGCTCCAGGGCAAACCGGGGCCGCTGGGACCGCCCGGGCCGCAAGGCAAGCAGGGTGGGGCCGGCGTCCAGGGGCTGGGGGGAGCCAGAGGCGAGAGGGGCGATCCTGGCCCGCTGGGCCGCCCCGGCCCCGAAGGGCGGCCGGGGCCTCAAGGGCTGCACGGTCCTCAGGGGCCGGTCGGCGAGAAGGGCGAGCTCGGCCCGCAGGGTGAGCGTGGGTTGCAGGGTCCGCCGGGGTCTGCCGGCGTCAGGGGCGAGCGCGGCGAGCCTGGATTGCAGGGCAAAGCAGGCCCCGCCGGTCCTCCGGGGCTGCAGGGTCCGCCTGGTACGGCCGGTGCAGCAGGACCGGCGGGGGCCAGGGGCGAGAGAGGTGACCCAGGACTGCAGGGCAAACCCGGTCCCGCAGGACCTCCGGGACCACAAGGCGCGCCCGGTCCCCAGGCCCCCCGAGGCGAACGCGGCGAACGCGGCCCGCAAGGCGAGCGCGGCATTCAGGGCGAGCGCGGCCTGCAAGGTCCGCCGGGTTCCGTCGGTGCCAGGGGCGAGCGCGGAGAAGCGGGCCTGCAAGGCAAACCCGGCATGGCCGGCCCGCCAGGCCCCCAGGCGCCCCAGGGCGAGCGCGGCCCCAGAGGCGAGAGGGCCGAGCCCGGGCTGCACGGCGAGCGGGGCCCGCAAGGCCTGCCCGGTCCGGCGGGCGCCAGCGGCGAGCGCGGGGAGGCCGGCGTGGCCGGCCCGCCAGGCCCGCAGGGGCCCAGGGGCGAGCCGGGCCCGCGCGGCCTGCCCGGCGCCACCGGCCTGACTCCTGACCTGATGGCGCGCATTGCGCGGCTCGAAGAGTATGTGGCCGCCGCCAGGTTGCAGAGCGGACTGGTGACCATCCCGCCAGCCCACATTTCGGCAATGAGCCATGTCGCCGACCTGGGCGGCGGCGCCCGCCCGCCAGCCGAGACCGGCCGAGCGGTGGACATGGGCCCTACCGTGGAGACAGGCGGTGCGCGCACGGCTGCGGCGGCAAGCGGCCGACCCGGGGAGGCCGACGGAAGCACCACGGAGAGGAGGCCCACGGCGGAAACGCGCCGCAATCCGGACGGCTTGCCGCCGACGCGCGGCGAGCCTGCCCTATTCCGCGCCGGCGAGGAGCGGCACCGCAACGGCACCTCGGCCGGCTGGCTGTGGGCGCTGCCGTTGGCGGCCCTGGCAGGGCTTGGCCTCTACTTCCTGCGTCCGGTCGAGCACAGGCCGGCTACCGCCAGCAACGACGCGGTGCAGACCAGGGGCGACATGGTGGCTCCCGCCACTGATCTGAAGGGGCCGACGCTGGTGGCCCTCCAGTCGCTGACGAACGCGCTGCACGGCATCACCGACCGCACCACCGCCGCCACCGCGCTGCCGAAGGTCCAGGACGCGGCCAACGAGATGGAGCGGCTGGCGATTCTCAGCACACAGCTGCCCGCGGAGCAGCGCGCGGCGCTGGCCAGCGCCACGCGCGAGCAATTGGCCCGGGCCAACACCATGCTCCACAACGCCTCGGGCATGCCGGGCGTCGCGTCCGTGCTGCAGCCGACCGCCGACACCCTGCGCGGGCGCATGGACGCCATGGCCCTGCTGCCGGGCAAGCCGCTGTTCCTGGTCAATGCGCCGGCGGAGTGGGTGACGCTCAGCAGCTTCCACAGCCGCGACGTCCTCAACCGGGCGGGCGAGCGCGTGGGCACGGCCAGCGGCTTCTTCATCGGCCCCGGTCAGAAGCTCACGGTTTCGCTCATCAGCGTCGACCGGCAGATGGGGATCGGCGAGAAGCAGATCGCCATGCCTTTCTCCGGCGGGCAGCTCATGCGCAAGGACGACGGCTGGCACCTGGTGGTCGACACCAGCAAGGACGACCTGCAGCGCGCCAGGGCGTTCGAGCCGAAGTGACCCGCCCGCCATCCCAGAGCTGAGCGCCGCAGGGCGAGGAGAAGCTGAAGGGTTGCGATCTTGCCCTACGGCCACTTCACCACGGGCGGCATGGAGGAGAGGATCGACTCCACGTTGCCGCCGGTCTTGAGGCCGAACACGGTGCCGCGGTCGTAGAGCAGGTTGAACTCCACATAGCGCCCGCGGCGGATCAGCTGCTCATCCCGCTCCCTCTCGCTCCAGGGCGTGGCGAAGTTGCGCCGCACGATCTCGGGGTAGACGGCGAGGAAGGCGCGGCCCACGTCCTTGGTGAATGCGAAGGCGGCATCCCATCCACCCTCCGAGGGCGCCGGCGTCAGGTAGTCGTAGAAGATGCCGCCCACGCCGCGCGTTTCCTTGCGGTGCGGCAGGTGGAAGTACTCCTCGCACCATTGCTTGTAGCGGGGGTAATCGACGATCCTGTGCGGGGCGCACGCCTGCGCCATGGCGGCGTGGAACGTGGCCGTGTCGGGATCCTCCTGGGTGCGGCGGGCATTCAGCATCGGCGTGAGGTCTCCGCCGCCGCCGAACCACCACCTGCTGGTCACCACGAAGCGCGTGTTCATGTGCGCCGCCGGCACGCGCGGGCTCTGCGGATGAGCGATCAGCGACACGCCCGAGGCCCAGAAGCGTGGGTCCTCCTCCGCGCCCGGGATCTGCTTGCGGAACTCCGGCGCAAACTCGCCGTGGACGGTGGAGGTATGGATGCCGGCCTTTTCGAACACCCGACCCCGCAGCAGGCTGGCCACGCCGCCGCCCCCGTCCGCCTCGGAGCCGCCGTGGCCCGGCCGGCTCCACAGTGTACGCTCGAAGCGGCCGGAGGCCCGTTCGCTCAGGGGTGCCCCCTGCGGCAGCGCCGCCTCCAGGGCCTCGAACGCCGCGCACAACTCGTCGCGCAGGGTCTCGAACCAGCGCCGGGACTGGGCTTTGTGCTCCTGTAGAGGAATTGTGGCGGCCATTTCGTGTCCTCGGACAAATCGGCGTTATCCGGCTGCGCATTCCGGAACGGAGGCTGGCGCGCCGCAACCTGCCGTGGTATTGGGCGCCGCGCAAACCTAAATGTCCCGCGGGGGGTCCACCATGATCGTAGTCAACGCCTCCAGAAACCGCTGACGGCTCCCGCGCTTCTCTACGCGCCCGGCCGCAGATCGGTTCTCCGGATCGAATGGGGACCTGCGGCGCGCGCCTTTTCCAGCCTTTTC
>DATBKR010000654.1:0-3388 GCA_036555805.1 Hyphomicrobiaceae bacterium
TCTCGCTCGTCACCGTATCTGCTACCGTATCCCCCGGCGAGTGCTTGGGTGGTGTACCGTGAAACCGCTTGGCGCGCAATGAAAGGCGGAAGATACAACAATATAAGTGTCTTAAGACACTAAATGACTATGCAATGAAAGGTCATGAAATGGCTATCTGGCGGAGGGAGTGGGATTCGAACCCACGATACGGTTGCCCGTATACACGCTTTCCAAGCGTGCGCCTTCAGCCACTCGGCCATCCCTCCGGCGCTGTGGGTATGCCCGGGGCGCCGCGGCAGGGAATATAGGGGCAGCGGGCGCTGCGCAAGCCTTCCGAGCCGGACCTCCGAGCGGGCGCCTCCGAGCCTCGCGGCGCGGCCCTTTAAGCATTCCAACACCATAGGGGCTTTCCCCTCTCTCTCTCGGCAGAAGGCCGGATCGGCCCGCAGACAGGGCCGGTGCACCTTCCTCCGCACCTTGCCTGACTAGGAAGCGGAGAGGACACACCATGGTCCCGTACAAGATCGGCGGCGTCGGCGTCGCCACCCTGCTCGCGGCCGCCGCGCTCGCGCCCCTGCCGCTCGAAGCGCTCACCATGCGCGAGTGCAGCGCCGCCTACCGCTCGGCGCAGCAGTCCGGTAAGCTCGGCGGCATGAGTTGGCAGGAGTTCCGCAAGGCCCGGTGCGGCCCAGGCGCCGCCCCGACGGCAGTGCCCAAGCCCGGCCCCGCCCCCGGCGGCAGCGCCTACCTGCCGAGCGGTGCGGTGTTCCCGTCCACGGTCTCGCCCAAGTACGGCGACGAAACGCCGGGCAAGGCGCGCATGCATACCTGCCTCGACCAGTACCGCGTGAACAAGGCCAGCAATGGCAACGGCGGCCTGAAGTGGATCCAGAAGGGCGGCGGCTACTACAGCGAGTGCAACAAGCGCCTGAAGGCCCGGAAGGGCTGACCGGCCGCCGGTGAGATAGCAGTGGCGGGACCCCGGCCGGCGGCTTTCGCGGGACCCGCGCCAGGATGCGCCGATGGCGTTCGAGAACACCAAAGCCGAGATCGATTCCCTGCTCCGCGCGGTGCAGGACGCGCCGCACGACCGCTATGAGCTGTATCTGACCATCATGCAGAAGCTGAACGAGCTCAAAGCCTACGGCATGCCGCTGCCGGCCGATCTGGTTGAACTCGAGAGCCGCCTCGATCGCGAGCTGTCCGTCGAGCGGGGCGAGCAGCATGGCGGCAAGGGGCGGCGCAAGCACTGACTGACGGCGGTCGCCCGCCGCGGCCTTGTGCAACGGACGGGTGCACGCGCTCTGGGAGCCCCTACGGCCCCCGTGCGGCCTCCACGGCGGCGGCGAGCTCGATGAGGGCGGAGGGCGGCAGCGCCTTGGCGGCGGGGCAGTCGGCTGCCTTGAGGCGGTCCGCGATCGGGCCGGGGTCGCCCTTGAAGCCCGCGCTGGCGGCCCGGCGAACCACCCCGGTGGCGACGGCCGCATCGGCGAAGCGCGCGCGGCACGCCAGGCGCGCGAGGTGCTCGCCAAGACGCGACCGGAAGTTTTCGGCCATGCCCGCCTCGCTGGCCCTGAGGAGGTTGACCCAGGTCTGGGCGTCGGCGGATGCGCCCCAGGCGGCGTCGGGGCCCAGCTCCCCGAGCAACTCGGAGAGGCCCGCCGTGCGCTCGCCCGCGGGCCTGGCTTCGATCGCTGCCGCCGCCGCCTTCAGCTGCTCCACGTCGTCCTTGCCCGGCGGCTTGATGGCGATGTTGGCGAGGTCGGCGAGGCCGGCCACCTCCCCCGCCGGAGGCACGGCGCGCCACACGGCGGCCCCCGCCAGGTCGGCCGCCGGGAGCCGGGCGCCGCGCATGTCGGCCCCGAACAGTCGGGCGTCGCGCAGGTCCGCGCCCTCCAGGTCGGCCTCGCGCAGCACAGCCCCCGCCAGTCGCGCCGAGGCCAGTCGCGCGCCCTGCAGCGCCGTGCCGGAAAGGTCGGCCATCTGCAGCCTGGCGCCGGCCAGGTCGGTGCCCTGCAGGTTGGCAGCCACGAAGCTGGCGCCGTCCAGCGACGCGCCCGCCAGGACCGCCCGCTGCAGTCTGGCGCGCTCGAAGGTGGCGCCGGTCGCCACGGCCTGGCCCAGGTCCGCCCCCTCCAGCGACGCGTCGTCGAGCTTGGCGCCGCGCAGGTCCGTGCCCACAAGGCCGGCCCCGGCCATGCTGGCGCCGGTGAAATCGGCACCCTGGGCCCGGGCGCAGCCGGCCTTGGAGCGCCCGTCGGGCTGCTGCAGCGCGGCGGTGTCGGCGCAGGCGAGGCGCGCGCCGCGCAGGTCCGCGCCGGCGAGGCTCGCCCTGTCGAGGTTGGCGCCGGTCAGGTCGGCCTGGCGCAGGTCCAGGCGGTCCAGCCTGGCAAAGCGCAGATCGCGGCCGCGAAGGCTGAGCGGGGGCGCCCCGCCGCCGTCCTTGTCGGCGACGAGCCGCCTGTCTGCGACGTTGAGGTTGCGCGGCAGCACGCCGAACAGCGGCCCGTCGCCGCCGGCACCCGGAACGGTCGCCGCCATCGACACGAAAGCGGCGCCCGCCAGGGCGATCAGCGCAAAGGCCACGCTGCCGGGGTTGTTGAAGACCAGGCGCAGGAATGCATCGAAGAAGCTGGTCTCGGCACGCATCACGAACACGCCGCCAAGGAGCAGCACCAAGCCGTCCACGAGCACGATCGCGCGCTGCGCCGCGATGACGCCGGCATGGTGGAATGGCAGAAACGCCACCTGCATCCACAAGAGCAGGAGCACCGGCAGGACGAGCAGGGTCAGCCAGCCGATGGCGTTGAGCAGCGCGCTGACGACGCGGCTGCGCTCCGGTCCGGCCAGGGCCTGCACGAAGAAGAAGCTGTCGAGTTCCAGCCGCAGCGGGTGCGAGCGCAGGTCGGTGCTCTCCAGGAGCCGCAGGGCGGCGTCGAACTCCAGCGTCTTGCGCGCGAGCACCGCGAAGTGCGCGACCATCATCAGGTGCAGGAGGGCAAAGATGGCCGGCGCGAAGACGAAGAACCGCACGAGGTCGATGCGCACCTGCAGGAGCGGCAGGAGGATGCCGGAGTCCAGCAGCAGGTCGCGGTGGGTAAGCGCCGCCACGGCAAGGGCCAGGTAGGCCGTGACGCCGAGGAACATGAGCCACAGCGCGGTGCTGCGCGCCGCCGCCACGTTGAGCGCGTCGAGCAGGCTGTACGGATTGACGGGCGCCTCGGCGTCGAGCGCCGCCCGGGTGTTGTCGTCCATGCCCTCGTGTCCCCGAATGCCAGCGCTTCCCCTAACGCATTATGCGCCCGAGCAAAACGTCGGAAAGGGGGCCACCCCCGTGGGGCCTCTGTTGTGTGATAATTGCAACGCTGGGGTCAGACCGTGCGGGTCTTGGTGTCAGACCCTCCGG
>DATBKR010000655.1:0-4175 GCA_036555805.1 Hyphomicrobiaceae bacterium
GGAATTGCAGGTCCTCTCCGCCGCCGACCTGCTGGCCCGGGCGCGCGAGCGCCTCCGCGCCGGCCGCGCCTTCCGCGACCAGGCCCTCGTCTTCATCCACGGCTTCAACACCGGCTTCGAGGCCGCCCTCTACCGCACCGCCCAGCTCGCCTCCGACCTGCAATTCGACGGCGCCACCTTCCTCTACAGCTGGCCCTCGGCCGGCAGCGTGGCCGCCTACCCCCGCGACCGCGAGAGCGCCACCCAGGCCGAGCCCTACCTCAAGGCGTTCCTCGCCCTGGTGGCCACCGAGACCGGGGCCAGGGGCGTGAGCGTGATCGCGCACAGCATGGGCAGCCTGCCGCTGCTCAACGTTCTGCGCGACCTTGGACCTTCGCTGCCCACCGGCGTACGTCTCAACGAACTTATCCTGGCCGCCCCCGACATCGACCGCGACGTGTTCGCCAACCTGGCTGCGGCCGTTCGCGGCTATGGCCGCGGCATGACGCTCTACTGTTCGGCCAACGACCGCGCCATGACGGCCGCCCGTTCGTTCGCCGGCGGCGTGCCGCGCGCGGGCGATGTCCCGCCCGACGGACCGGTGATCGCGCCCGGTGTCGATACCATCGACGTGACGGCCGCCGGCCCCGATCTGCTGGCCCTCAACCATTCGCTCTATGCGGAGAAGAGTGCCCTCCTCAACGACATCGGTCTCCTGCTGCTTACCGGCGAACGTCCGCCCGATCGCCGCGTGCCCATCCTCCAGCGCGTGCGCACCGCCCGCGGCGACTTCTGGCGCTACCCGTAAGCTTGCATAGCCTCATCCCCGCCGTTTGCGCGCCCTGAGGTCGACGATGCCCGGCCGCCTCCGCGGGTCCTCTCCGGCGGCGAAGATCTGGGTCTTCTGCACCTTCTGGGTGCCGGTCGTGGGCAGGCGGTCGAGGAACAGCACCCAGCCCGGCGCCTTGAAGTAGGCGAGGCGGGCGTTGCAGTGCTCGAACAGCGCCTCCGCCAGCTCGCGGCCGGCCCCGGTGCCCGGCATGCGCACCACGCAAGCCAGCACCTCCTCCTCGCGCATCTCGTCGGCCACGGGCAGCACCGCCACCTGCGCCACGGCCGCGTGCGCCTGCAGCGCCGCCTCCACCTCGGCGGCGGCGATGTTCTCGCCCGAGCGGCGCACCATGTGCTTCTTGCGGTCAACGAAGATCAGCATGCCGCTCGCGTCTCGGCGCACCACGTCGCCGGTGTGAAACCAGCCCCCGCGCCAGGCCTCCTCGGTGGCCGCCTCGTTCTTGAGGTAGCCCGAGAAGAAGCCGTGGCGCGGCGCCGCCGCGCTGTGGCGCACGAGCAACTCGCCCTCCGCACCCGCGGGCACCTCGCGGCCCTCCGCATCCGCCACCCGCGCCTCGAAACCGGGGAACGGCCGGCCGAAGGCGCGCGTGTCCGTCATGCGCGGCTCGTGGCTCGTCGCCATGATGCGCCCGGTTTCGGTCATGCCCCACACCTCGATCATGGGAAAACCGAAGCGCGCCTCGAACCCAGCGTGCAATTGCGGCTCGATGCCGGCGCCCAGCCCGAATTGCACGCCGTGCGCGCGGTCGGCCGGGCCCTGCGGCTGGTTCAGCAGCATCGGCGCCACCACGCCGAGGTAATGGACGATGGTGGCGCCAGTGCCGACCACCTCCGGCCACCAGCGCGAGGGCGAGAAGCGCTCGGTCAGCACCAGGGCATTGGCGGTCAGCATCGCCGCCGTGGCGGTGAGCGCCAGATGGTTCATGTGGTAGAGCGGCAGCGGGTTGTAGAACCGCTCCTGCCCGCGCCGGATCTCGATCAGCCCGCCGAACCCGCAATAGGTGCGCCCCGAGGTAAGGAAGTAGAAATTGGACAGCATGCACCCCTTGGGCCGCCCCGTGGTGCCCGACGTGTAGAGCAGCGCGCATTCCGTCTCGAGACCCGGCTCCTCCGTACGGGCAGGCGACGCCGGCTGCGGCAGCGGGTCGGGCAGGGCGTGGGCATCGACCACCGCCGCCGGCCTGGCGCACAGATCCGTGGCGGCGCGAACGTCGTCCACGCGCTGCGGCAGCACCACCGCCAGCTCGGCTTCGCTGTGCTCCAGCAGGTAGGCCGCCTCGTCGCGCCGATAGTCCGGGTTGATCGGCACGATCCCGGCCCCCAGCCCGTTCAGCGCCAGATAGTGGAAGAAGAACTCCGGCCGGTTCTCGAGGAGCAGCGCCACGCGGTGCCCGAGCCCGTACCCCGCCGACCGATACCGCGCCCGCAGCCGCCCCACCTCCTCGGCAGCCTCACCGTAGCTGTACACCGCACCCGCCGGCACGATCAGGAACGGCCGCTGGCCATTCTCTGCGGCCGTCGCCGCAAACGCCTGCGCGACCGTGTTCGGCATGGGTTCCTCCCTCGCAACGGTGTCAGACCCGGAGGGTCTGACACCGCCCAGAATGCCCCATGGCGAAATCCGGAGAAAGCCCGATGCCGGGCGCCGCGCGTTTCACCTACCACGGATGGGCGGCCACGGCGCCGCAATTCCGTTCCCACACGGGAGGAAGACCCATGCACACGAGGCAAGCCGAGACCTACACCCTCGTGCCGGCGGCCGGGCTCAGGCCGCTGACGCGCGGCTGGTGGCTCATGCTTCTGCGCGGGATCGCCGGCATCCTGTTCGGCATCGCCGCCTTCATCTGGCCCGGCCTGACCGTACTGGCGCTCACGCTCCTTTACGGCGCCTTCGCCATGGCCGACGGCATCCTCTCCCTCGGCGCCGCCGTCACCGGCCGCGGCAACGAGGCGATACCGACGTGGTGGCTGGTGCTCATCGGGCTGCTCGGCATCGCCGCTGGTGTCATCGCTTTCCTGTGGCCGGGCCTCACCGCCTTCGCCCTCGTCATCATGATCGGCGCCTGGGCCGCGACCATCGGCATCCTGGAGATCATCGGCGCCATCTGGCTGCGCAAGGAGATCGAGGACGAGTGGCTCCTGATCGCCGCCGGCCTGGTGTCGCTGCTGTTCGGCCTCGCCGTGCTGCTGCGGCCGGGCGCCGGCGCTCTTGCGCTGGCCTGGGCCATCGGCGCCTTCGCCCTCCTCCTCGGCATCCTGCACGTCGCCTTCGCCTTGCGCCTCAAGGGCCACCACGAGCGGACGACGGCAGCCGCGGGCTGACGGCAGAGCGCCTGCCATGTATCGACGCGGTCTCAGCCGGCGCAGGTTCCTGACCGCCTCTGCGGCGTTGAGCGCCTGTGGCTGGCCCGGTGCCTCGGCGCAATCCGGCGGGGACGACTCCGGTGCGGCAGCCGAGACGGCGGCGAAGGACCCGCTGCCGTCCTGGAACGGCGGCGCGGTCAAGGCGTCCATCACCGACTTCGTCACGCGCGTCACCGACAAGGGCGGCCCGGACTTTGTGCCGCGCGCCCAGCGCATCGCCACCTTCGACAACGACGGCACGCTGTGGGTCGAGCAGCCCGTCTACGTCCAGGTCGAGTTCGCGCTCGACCGCATCAGGGCGCTCGCTCCGCAGCACCCGGAATGGAGGGACAAGCAGCCGTTCAAGGCCGTGCTCGAAGGCGATCGCGCGGCTTGGGCGGTCGCGGGAAAGAAGGGCCTCCTCGAAATCATCGCAGCCACGCACGCCGGCATCACCACCGACGCGTTCGACGGGATCGTCGCCGACTGGCTCGCCACCGCCCGCCACCCCCGCTTCAACCGCCTCTATACGGAGCTTGTCTATCAGCCGATGCTGGAGCTGCTCGCCTACCTGCGGGGCAGCGGCTTCACGACCTTCATCGTCTCCGGGGGCGGAGTGGAGTTCATGCGCGGCTTCGCCGACCGGTCCTACGGCGTCCCTCCGCAGCAGGTGATCGGCTCGACGGGTGTGACGAAGTTCGAGTTGCTGCCAGGCGGTCAGCCGGTGCTGATGCGCGAGGCCAGGGTCCTGTTCATCGACGATGGGCCCGGCAAGCCGGAGGCGATCAACCATTTCATCGGCCGGGTTCCGGTCTTCGCCTTCGGCAACTCCGACGGCGACCTGGAGATGCTGGAGTACACCGCCGCCGGCAGCGGCGCGCGCTTCATGGGCCTCGTGCACCACACCGATGCGGAGCGCGAGTGGGCTTACGACCGCCACTCTCTCGTCGGCAAGCTCGACAAGGCGCTCGATGCGGCCGACGCCCGCGGCTGGACTGTGG
>DATBKR010000656.1:0-2234 GCA_036555805.1 Hyphomicrobiaceae bacterium
GCGATCGCCAGCAGGCGCCGCGACACCCGCGCGTCCGCCTCGGCCTTGGCCAGCTTGCGCAGCATCACCGGCGTGCGATCCTTGCGTATCTCCAGAGCTGGCATGATCCCTCTCTCCGCGAATCATCGCGACGACAGAATCGGTGCCGATTCGGCCATTGATAACGCCACGTCACAGAGTCCATCGCCCATGTCCCGCCGCTATCCCGACCACGACTACAACGGCCGCACCATCTGGCGGAGCGAACCGCGCCATCAAGACCGCAGGCAGCAGTCGAGCGGCCGGCACGAGCACGCCAAGCCCCCCGCCGCTCGTGCACTCCCTCCGGCGCTGGCCCCTCTCGCCGCCCTCGCCACGCCTGCCGAAATCGACACCGCCTATCAAGGCCAGTGCCCGCGCGGGCGGTCGCACGCCCTCCACATCCTCCATGTCGGCGGCCGATGGCGCCTGTTCTGCACGAAGGGCTGCAGCGAGGGCGACATACTCAAGACGATCGGCCGGCCGCCCGACGTGCTGCGCTACCGGCCGCCGGCCGAGCCGCGCCCACCCAAGGAGCGGAGCTTCGAGTACCTCTCGCGCGACGGCGAACGGTTGTTCGGGGTGGTGCGCAAGCTCGACGTGCCGTCTGACAGGCCCGGCAAGGACCGCTTCCACATCAGGTTGCTGCCCGACGGCAGGCGGCTCAAGCCTGGCAACGGAGGCTATCCCGACTGGGTCAAAGGGCTGCTCTACTGCCGCGCCGAGCTGCGCGCGTCCACTGACGAGTGCGAGGGCGAGAAGGACGCCGAGGCCTTGCGCGACCTCGGCCTCGTCGCCGTGACGACGAGTTGCGGAGCCCACGGCTTCAACCCTGGGAAGCTCGACATCCGCGACTTCCGAGAACGGCGCATCGTCCTCGTGCCCGACAACGATGGGGCGGGCCGCATGTACGCTGATAGAGTGGCCGGGTGGCTCGCCAAGGCCGGTGTGAAGATCGCCGTCATCACCCTCCCCAGGCTCCGGCCCAAGGGTGACGTGTCGGACTGGCTGATGAACGGCGGGAGCGTTGGCGACCTCCTGCAGGCCGCACGTGTCCCCGACTTCTTCAAGCCGGCGAAGGGTGCGCCGCCGCTACCCAAGGCCGATCCGACCAAGGTTCCGCTCGGCACCGTCGAGGCCGCTATCGTCACAGCGCTTGCCCAAGCGGCGCATCGCAGCCTCACGACCGACGCGCTCCCCATGCTGGTCGCCGGCCTGCCCGGCGAGGAGGCATGGAACGCGTCGGCGAAGGAGCCCATCGTCCGATACCGGGACGTGCCCAAGGCGGAACTCGCTAAGGTGCGCGCCGGCATCAGCCGGGCGCTCGGCAGCCTCGCGCGGCGGGGGCTGGTCGAGAAGACCGGGCGGTGGGCCCGGCTCGCGCGATCAGCACCGTCACGGCGGCCCTGAATCCGGCGCCGTGAACCTCGTCAAGAACGTCAAGATGCTCGAATCGCGGACGCGCGAATTTCCGAGCCCCCGCCGGTCCTCGGTCGAGCCGACAATCTCTGCGGAACTCCCCCGCTGCCCTCGCGCGCGTGCTGGGTCGCGAATCGGGTGGTGTCAGACCCGGAGGGTCTGACACCTACGCGGCCGGCTTCGCCAACAGCAACGGCTCGCGCCACTCGATCCCCCGGACCACCGCCTTCGCGCCCTGGTCCTGCCTGTAGAGACCAACGCCGGCGAACAACTCGCTGAGCGCCGGGCCGATTTCCGTGTCCGGCAGGGGATCGAGCCCGTGCTCGCGGCACACGTCCGATAGGCGGCGGGGATCTCGGCCAGCCTCACCCGGCCAGCCTCATTCGGGCGCAAGGTCGAGCGGGCGAAGTAATCAGCCTCGGCTGCGGCGTCGCGCGCGGCCATGGGAGCGGCGGCCGGCGTGATGTCGATCATGGCCGCCCGGTGCGGGCGCCGGCCATGGGCGGCGAACGCGAGCAGGAAGCCCGCGAGGCCGTTGGCGGCGAGGCGCCTGCTGCTGGTCGCGGTGCGCGATGGTGCGCTCCGCAGTCTGGAGAAGTGCCCAGGCCTCGCCAGCGACGAGGGCGACGACCAGGCACGAGGCGATGCCGCGCCGTCCTTCCTCCCAGGCCACACCGACGGCCACGGAGCCCGCCACGAGGCCGGCGGCCAGGCCGATCGCGAGCCGCGCCGTCGGCGTGCCGTAGCCGCCCGTGGCGTTGATCGACGCGTCGACGACGAGGGCGAGGATGCCGACG
>DATBKR010000657.1:0-3698 GCA_036555805.1 Hyphomicrobiaceae bacterium
TCCGCTTCTACCGCGACATCGAGCTCACGCGCGGCCATCTGCTGGTGGGCCAGCAGCTGATCGACCTGGGCCTGTGGGACGAGGCGCTGCCGCACTTCCTGCATCCCACCGAGGAGCTCTACGGCCTGATGGAGAAGTACATCAAGCTGCACAACATGCAGCCCTTTGGGCGCGAGTTGCAGGCGCTGGCCCAGACCGTGAAGGCCAAGCGCAAGGGCGCCTACGAGCAGGCGCTGAAGCCCGTGCAGCAGCGCATCGAGGCCGCCCTCAAGACGGCCAAGAAGTTCATGCGGCCCGAGCAACGCTTCGCCATCCAGTCGGCGATCGAGGTGCTGCGCTCGGCCCAGTCGGAATACGCCGAGTCCATGGAGAACGGCGCCTTTGTCAAGCCGGTGGAGTATCAGGACAGCCGCGGCTTCGTGTGGCGCGCCGAACGCATGGTCGAAGAGGCGGCAGCGGGGCCGCGTGCCCTGGACGCCGACTCGTTGGCCAAGGTCCGCGCGGCGTTCGGCCAGCTCAAGGCGGCGTGGCCCGCGCCGCTGCCGCCGCCCAAGCCGGTCCTCGATGTAGGCGCGATCTCCGCCCTGATCTCGCAGATCGAGCTCCACACCTCGTCCTTGACCCGATGAGCGCGCGGCCCTCAGTATGGAGGCTGCACGGGCGCCTCCTGAAAGCCGTCGCGGGGGCGGCGGTCGTCGCGCTCGTTGTGCTCGGGGGCCTCGCTCTGTGGACCCCGACGGAGCGGCAGGTCGGGGGGCAGCCAGCCGACCCGTTCGCGGCGCTGAAGGAGAAATTCAAGCGGCCGAGCTTTGTGCCGTACCCGCCCGGCAACGCTCCCACACCTCAGAAGATCGCCCTCGGCCAGCGCCTGTTCGGGGACAAGGCGCTCTCCTCGACCGGCACGATCGCCTGCGCGTCCTGCCACGATCCCCGCCTCGCCTTCACGGACGGCGAGGTCAAGGGCAAGGGTGTCACCGGCCGGCGGTTGGCGCGCCATACGCCGTCGCTGTGGAACGCAGCCTTCAGCCCGCTCCTGTTCTGGGACGGCCGCGCGTCGAGCCTGGAGGACCAGGTGCACTTTCCAGTCGAGCACCCCGACGAGATGGGGAGCACCCTGGAGGCTGCCGCGCAGCGCCTTGCCAAAGATGAGACCTACCCGCGTGCGTTCGCGGCAGCCTTCCCGCAGGACCCGGAGGTCTCTCCCCACAACATCGCAGCTGCCCTGGCGAGCTACGAGCGCACGCTCGTCTCGCCGCCCACACGTTTCGACGACTGGGTCGCCGGCAAGGCCGACGCCCTTACGGACGAGGAGGTGCGCGGCTTCCAACTGTTCGCCGGCAAGGGCCGCTGCATCTCTTGCCACGTCGGCTTCGACTTTACCGACCACAACTTCTACGACATCGGCCTGCCGGACGACGACAGGGGACGCGGCAAGGAGATAAGCCTGCCGGCCGCCGATCATGCCTTCAAGACGCCGACGCTGCGCGAGCTGGCCTGGACGGCCCCCTACATGCACGACGGCTCGCTGGCCACGCTGGAGGACGTGCTGCACCACTACGAGGGCGGCGGCGTGCCGCGCGCCACGCGCAGCAGGGACCTGCCCACGAAGCTGCGCCTCACCGATGCCGAGCGCGCCGACCTCGTGGCGTTCCTCGAAGCCCTGTCGAGCGAGACGCCGCCGCAGCCGTCCACGGAGCCCTGGGTGGCCGGCGGACGCCCGGCGAGCCCGCCGCCGCCCGAGGACGCCACCGTGGTGAGCCAGGTCAACAAGACGTTCACGCCGGGTCACGTGCGCCTCGAGGCCGGCGAGCCCCTCACCGTCCTCAACGACGACACGCGCACCCACAACGTGCGCATTTTCAACCCCAAGCTCGACTTCAACTCAGGCGCACAGGAGCCTCACGAGAGCGTGACCATCCGCTTCCCGGAGCCCGGCACCTACGAGGCGTTCTGCGGCATCCACCCTTCGATGCGGCTCACGGTGGAGGTCAAGTAGGGCACGAATGGCGAATGGCGAGCGGCGTGCGGATGGTCTACCATTCGTCATTGCCGTACCCCATTCCGCCTCTTTGACGTTAACGTCAACTTCACCTAAATTTAACGCGTTGATCTAGCATGACGTAGTCGGCGCGATTCGGCGCGCCCGCAGGGAGGTGAAGGCCATGCCCGAGCTGGTGCTACTGGTCCTCTGCGTCATCGGGGCGTTCGTGCTGGGCATGCGCCGGGCCCCACTCTGGGCCTGGGCGGCAGGCTTCGTGGTGGCGATGCTCCTCTGGCAATCCGGCGCCTTCTACGGCGAGCCGCATGCGCTGGCGCCGGGTTGGCTCGGCGCCGCCGGCTGGGTGCTCGCAGCCGTGCTCGCCGCCCTGTGCGTACCGGCCATCCGGCACTCCTTGCTGGTCCGGCCGATGTTCCACATGATCAAACGCATTCTCCCCAAGGTATCGGACACCGAGAAGGCCGCCCTGGAGGCCGGCACCATCGGCTTCGACGCCGAGCTGTTCTCCGGCCAGCCCGACTGGGACAAGCTGCGGGGCGTTCCGCCCATCGCCTTGACCGCGGAGGAGAAGGCCTTCCTCGACGGCCCCACCAACGAGCTGTGCCGCATGCTCAGCGATTGGACCATCCGCCACAACGAGAGGGAGATCCCCAAGGAGGTCTGGGACTTCGTCAAGAGCCACGGGTTTCTCGGCATGCTGATCTCCAAGGAGCACGGCGGCCTCGGCTTCTCGCCACAGGCGCAATCGCTCATCCTGGGGTGCATCGGCTCGCGCTCCCCGGACGCGTGCACCATCGTGATGGTGCCGAACTCCCTCGGCCCCGGCGAGCTGATCGAGAAGTACGGCACGCCCGAGCAGAAGGCGCACTACCTGCCGCGCCTGGCCCAGGGCCTGGAGGTGCCGTGCTTCGCCCTGACGGGTCCCACGTCCGGCTCCGACGCCGCCACCATGCGCGACGTGGGCTATGTCGAGCGGGGCATGCACGAAGGCCGGGAGGTCGTCGGCATCCGCCTGTCCTGGGAGAAGCGCTACATCACGCTGGCGCCACAAGCCACGCTCGTCGGCCTCGCCTTCCGCGCCTTCGACCCGGACAATCTGCTGGGCGGCGGCGAGGAGCGTGGCATCACCGTGGCGCTCATTCCGGCCGATCATCCTGGCGTGGAGATCGGCCGGCGCCATCTGCCCTCCGGCGCGGCGTTCCCCAACGGCCCCGTGTGGGGGACGAACGTCTTCATTCCCATCGACTGGGTGATCGGCGGCGAGAAGATGGTGGGCCAGGGCTGGCGCATGCTGATGGAATGCCTCGCCGCCGGCCGCTCCATCTCGCTCCCCTCCTCGGCCGCGGCCGGGGTCAAGTCGCTCCTGCGCAACACCAGCGCCTACGCGCGCATCCGCAAGCAGTTCGACTTCCCTATCGGCAGGATGGAGGGCCTGCAAGAACCGCTCGCGCGCATGGTGGAGAACGCCTACGTCAACGAGGCGGCGCGCGGGGTCACGGCCTCCATGGTGAGCCGCGGTGAGAAGCCGTCGGTGATCTCGGCCATCATGAAATACCAGACCACCGAGCGCATGCGCCGGTCGGTCAACGACGCCATGGATCTGCACGGTGGCCGGGGCGTGTGCGACGGGCCGTCCAACTACCTGCAGTCCGCCTACCAGATGATGCCGGTGGCCATCACGGTGGAAGGCGCCAACATC
>DATBKR010000658.1:0-1979 GCA_036555805.1 Hyphomicrobiaceae bacterium
GCCTGGTGCACAATCACCCGTCCGGCGATCCCACGCCCTCGAAGACCGATGTGGACATGACGCGGCTGGTGACGGACGCGGCCAAGCCGCTCGGCATCGCCGTCCACGACCATCTGATCGTCGGCCGCGAGCGCTATGCGAGCCTGCGGCAGATGAATCTCATGTGACCAGCAAAGCGTGACGACGTGACGCGGACCTCGGCGAAGCCGCGCTTTCGAGGGCACCCCTATCCCCTCGGCTCAAGGAGTTCAGCTTTAACGCAAGAACGGGCCGGCGGCAGCAACGGTGCACGAGCCTGCGTAAGCGAACTGCCCCATTTGAGGGGCGGCGCGACGCGAACTGCCGCGCCCCGTGAAATCCAACCATCAGGAGATAGATCATGAGGAGCATCGTGTCCCTTCTTCTTGCCCTCTCCGTGCTGACCGGCTTCGTCGCCCAGGCGAGCGCCGACGAACCGGCCGGCCAGACTGTCGACCAACAGGATTGGCACAGGAACTTCGGGCTGTAGCTGACCCTGCCGTTTGCCCGGCGGGCCGGCTTCGGCGCCTCTCGCCCGTCATCGCACGGCACACCGGCGAGGCGCGGGCGGCGGCGGTCAACGCGCCGCCGCTGCCCGCGCATCGAACTCGCGCACAGCCAAGGCGTCGCGGGCAGAGAGCTCCGGGTAGTCCGGGTCGCTACCTACGTCGTCGGTGTAGCGCCAGGATCGGGCGCAGCGCCTGCCTGCCGCCCGCTTGGGCACCACGCCGACGCCCGGCACATCGGGCAGGGTGAAGGCGCTTGCGGGCGCCTCGCCCTCCACAATCTCGATGCCCGACGTGATGCACACCTCCGCGAAGTCCACGCCTTCGAGCGCCGACAGGAGCTGCTCGTCCTCGATATAGACCGCCGGCGCCGCCTCCAGGGCCGAGCCGATCTTCTTGTCGGCGCGTTCGATCTCCAAGGCGCCGGTCACGGCGCGGCGCACCCGCTTGATCTGCTCCCACTCCTCGGCCAGCGCGTCGTTGCGCCAGGACTTCGGCACCTGGGGGAAGACCTCAAGGTGCACCGAGCCATCCTCGGAGGGATAGCGCGCGAGCCAGGCCTCCTCGGCGGTGAAGCAGAGCAGGGGCGCCAGCCATAGCGTGACGTGGCGGAAGATCTGCTCGATGGTCTCCAGGGCCGCCTTGCGCTTGGCGCTGGAGTAGGGCTCGCAGTAGAGCGCGTCCTTGCGGATGTCGAAGTAGAACGCGGACAGGTCCGTGTTCATGAAGTGCGACAGCACCGCGATCACGCGCTTGTAGTCGTAGTCGGAGTACGCCTTGCGGACCGCCTCGTCGAGTTCCGCCAGACGATGCAGCATCAACTGCTCCAGCTCGGGCAGCGCCGCCGGGGCCAGCTGCTGGCGCCCCTCGTAGTGCGCGAGTGTGCCCAGCATCCAGCGCAGCGTATTGCGAACCTTGCGATAGGCCTCGATCGAAGACTGCACGATCCCGGGGCCGAAGCGGATGTCGTTCGTCGTGTCGGCGGACGCCACCCACAGGCGCAGGATATCGGCACCCGACTTGCCGATGACCTCCTGGGGCGCCACGACGTTGCCCTTCGACTTGGCCATCTTGTCCTCGCCCTTCTCGTCGAGGATGAAGCCGTGGGTGAGCACGACGTCGTAGGGGGCGCGGCCACGGGTGGCGGAGCTCTCCAAGAGCGAGGAGTGGAACCAGCCGCGGTGCTGGTCGGAGCCTTCCAGGTACATCACTGTGTCCTGCCCGCCGTCGCGCTTGCGGCGGATGCCGGCAAGCTGTGGGAAATGCACCGGGTCCTCCAGCGTGAAGGCGTGGGTGGAGGCGGAGTCGAACCAGACGTCGCAGATATCCTCGACCTTCTTCCACTCCTTGGAGCTGTAGGCGTTGCCGAGGAAGCGCTCGGCCGCGCCCGGTTCGTGCCAGGCGCTGATGCCTTTCGCCTCGATGGCGGCGACGATCCGGCGGTTCACCTCCTCG
>DATBKR010000659.1:0-10167 GCA_036555805.1 Hyphomicrobiaceae bacterium
GATCACGGTGTCGGCCACGTCGTAGAGCTTGTCCGGCGGCATGGTCTTGGACGTGAGCGCCATGATCAGGATCGGCGAGGCCGCCGGGTTGGCCTTCCTGAAGGTCGGCAGGGAGGGCATGTCGGCCGGCAGGTCGACGGCGGCGGCGTTGATGGCGGCCTGCACGTCCTGGGCGGCGCCCACGATGTCGCGCGAGGCCGCGAACTGCGCGGTGATGCGCGAGACGCCGAGCGAGTTGACGGAGGTCAGTTCGGTGACGCCGGGGATCTCGCCCAGGCGCCGCTCCAGGGGCGCGGCAACGCGCGCCGCCATGGTCTCGGGATCGCCGCCGGGCAGGCTGGCGGTCACGCGGATGGTCGGGAACTCGATCGACGGCAGGCTGGCGACCGGCAGGCTCAGATAGGCGACCGCACCGATCAGGAACAGGCCGACGGCGAGCAGCGTGGTGCCGATCGGCCGCTCGATGAACGGGCGGGAGACGTTCATCGCCCTACTCCGCCGGTCGGGGCGAGCCGATGGCACCGGCTGCGCCGGGCGCCAGCCGCGCGCGCAGGCGTTCCATGGCGAGGTAGATGACGGGGGTGGTGTAGAGCGTGAGCAGCTGGCTCAGCAGCAGGCCGCCCACGATGGTGACGCCGAGCGGGTTCCTGAGCTCCGCGCCGGTGCCGGTCTCCAGCGCCAGGGGCAGCGCGCCGAACAGCGCCGCCAGCGTCGTCATCATGATCGGACGGAAGCGCAGGAGCGAGGCCTCGACGATCGACTGGCGCGGCGAGAGCCCGCGCGAACGCTCGGCGTCGAGCGCGAAGTCGATCATCATGATGGCGTTCTTCTTGACGATGCCCATCAGCAGCACGATGCCGATCAGCGCCACGAACGAGAAGTCCATCCCCATGTACATCAGTGCCAGCAGTGCGCCGATGCCGGCCGACGGCAGGGTGGTGAGGATCGTGAAGGGGTGCACGAAGCTCTCGTAGAGCACGCCGAGCACGATGTAGATGGTGACGACGGCGGCCAGGATCAGCCACGGCTGGGTCGCGAGCGACCGCGTGAACTCCAACGCGTCGCCCGAGAACACGCCCGCGACGACCGTGGGCATTTCGATCTCGCGCTCCGCCGCGGCGATCGCGTCCACGGCGTCGCTGAGCGAGGCGCCGGGTGCCAGGTTGAAGCTGATCGTCACCGCCGGGAACTGGTCCTGGTGCTGGATGACGAGCGGCGCGGTGCGGCGCTCGATGCTGGCCACCGCGCTCAGCGGCACCTGCGCGCCCGAGCTGGATGGCACGTAGACGCGCGACAGCGCGGCGGGATCGCTCTGGTACTGGTCCATCGCCTCCAGCACCACGCGGTATTGGTTGGCCTGGGCGTAGATGGTCGAGATCTGGCGCTGGCCGAAGGAGTCGTTGAGGGCGTCGTTGACGGCCTGCATGGAGACGCCGAGCCGCCCGGCGGTCTCCCGGTCCACCTTGACGAAGGCGCGCAGTCCGCCGTCCTGCGCCTCGGACACCACCTCGCGCAGTACCGGGGCGTTGCGCAGCTTGTCGACCAGCCTGGCCGCCCACAGCGAGACCTCCTCGGTCTTGCTGCCCACCAGGGTGTACTGGAACTGCGCACGGCTCATGCGCGTCGAGATCTGCACGTCCTGCACCGGCTGGAAGTAGACCGTCATGCCCGGCACGCCCGATACCGCGCGCTGCAGGCGCGAGACGATCTCGGCGATGTGCGCCTTGCGGACATTGCGCGGCTTCAGCGTGATCTTCAGGTGCCCGGTGTTGGGCGTCGGGTTGAGCGCGCTCACCCCTACCACCGAAACGACGCCCTCCACGTCGGCATCCTTGAGGATGGTGTCGGCGATGTCGTTCTGCAGCCGCTGCATCTCCGCGAACGAGACCTCGGGGGCGGCCTCCATCACAGCCGTCAGCAGACCGGTGTCCTGCAGCGGCAGGAAGCCCTTGGGCACAACCAGATAGAGCACGACCGTGAGGAGCAGCGTCGCCAGCGTCACGAGCAGCGTGGCGCGCTCGTGGCGCAGCACCCACTCGAGGCTCGCGTGATAGCCGCGCACGACGAGGTCCATGATGCCGTTGAAGAAACGCGCGACGAACCCCTGTCTCGCCTCGCCTCCGTGGCGCAGCAGGCGCGAGCACATCATGGGTGTCAGCGTGAGCGAGACGATGGCCGAGATGACCACGGCGATGGTTAGCGTGAGCGCGAACTCGCTGAACATGCGCCCGACGAGGCCGCTCATGAAGAGCAGCGGAATGAACACCGCGATCAGCGACAGCGTCAGCGAGATCACCGTGAAGCCGATCTCGCGCGCGCCCTTCAGCGCCGCCTGCATCGGGCTGTCGCCCTTTTCCATGTGGCGTACGATGTTCTCGATCATGACGATGGCGTCGTCCACCACGAAACCGGTGCCGATGGTGAGGGCCATCAGCGACAGGTTGTCGAGCGAGAAGTCGCAGAACCACATCACCCCAAAGGTGGCGACGAGGGACACGGGCAGCGCCACGCCGGCGATGATGGTGGCGCGCGCGGTGCGCAAGAACATGAGCACCACCAGCACCACCAGGACGACGCTGAGGCAGAGCGTGAACTGCACGTCGTGCACGGAGGCGCGGATGGTGCCGGTGCGGTCGTTGACAATCGAGAGCTTCACTCCGCTCGGCATGGACCGCTCCAGCCGCGGCAGCTCCGCCTTCACGCGCTGGACGGTCTCGATGACGTTGGCGCCGGGCTGACGGTGCACGTCGATGACGACGGCCGGCGTGTCCTGGAACCAGCCGCCCACCTTGGCATTCTCCAGGCCGTCGATGACCTGGGCCACGTCCTTGAGCAGCACCGGCGCGTTGTTGCGGTAGGCGATGATGACCTCCTTGTAGGCCTCCGCGTTGGTGATCTGGTCGTTGGACGAGATGGTGTAGAACTGGTAGCGGCCGTCGAGCGAGCCCTTGGGGCCCGACACGTTGGCGGCGGCGATCGCCCCCCTGAGGTCGGCCATGCTGAGGCCGTAGGAGGCGAGCCGCGACAGGTCCGCCTGGATGCGCACCGCCGGCTTGATGCCGCCTTCCACCGAGACGTGGCCGACGCCCGACACGGAGGCCAGCCGCTGCGCGATCAGGGTATCGGCGAGGTCGGAGAGCGCGCGCAGCGCGATGGTGTCGGACGTGAGCGCCAGCGTGATGATGGGCGCGTCAGCGGGGTTCAGCTTGGCATAGGTGGGCGGATAGGGGAGCGTGCGCGGCAGCGTCGAGCCGGCGGCATTGATCGCGGCCTGCACGTCCTGGGCGGCGGCGTCGATGTCGCGGCTGAGGCTGAACTGCAGCGTGATCTGGCTGATGCCGTAGGACGAGGTGGACGTCATCGACGTGAGCGCGGGGATCTGCCCCAGGTTGCGCTCCAGCGGCGCCGTGACGAGATTGCCCATGGTCTCTGGGTTGGCGCCGGGCAGCTGCGTCGTCACCTGGATGGTGGGGAAGTCGACCTGCGGCAGCGACGAGATCGGCAGCCACCAGTAGCCGAGCAGTCCGCCCAGCGTGACGGCAAGCGCCAGCAGCGCCGTCGCGATCGGCCGGGCGATGAAGGGCCCAGAGACACTCATGCGACGCTCATCCGACCCTCATCCGGCGCTCATTCCTTCGAGCTGCCTTCCGCCTTGCGCATCTTGGCCGCGGCGGCCTTGCATCCCTCGGAAAGGTGCGCCGCGCTCGCTTGCAGGCAGGCGCGGATGGCGCCGCGGCGCTCAACGTTGGCGCAGAATTTCTGGATGTCGTCGGCGCACGCGGTCCGGATACCGCGGCGTCCTTCTGCCTTGGCGACGACCTCCGCGGAGCCGGCATCGGCGGCGGGTGCCTGCCCTTGGGGTGTGGCGACGGTGACGCTGGCACCGTCCTTGAGGCGCGAGAAGCCGGTGGTGACGACCTGGTCGCCGGCGGCGATCCCGCGCGCGATCACGGACTGCGTCTCGGACTGGTGAGCCACGGCGATCGGACGCTGGCTGACGTGCTCATCGGGCCGGACGACATAGGCGAAGGTGCCGTTGGGGCCCCGCTGCACCGCCGGCGTCGGGATCACCACCACCTGCATGAGCGTGTCGATCAGCAGCCGCACGTTGACGAACTGGCCGGGCCACAGCTGCAGGCTGGCGTTGGGGAACTCGGCCTTCATCCTGACCGTCCCGGTGGTCGGATCGACCTGGTTGTCCACGACCTGCAGCGTGCCGCGGTCGAGGGTGGCCTTGCCGTCCGTGTCGAGCGCTTCGACCGTGAGCGCACCCTTGGCCTGTGCCTTCTGCACCTTGGCCAGCTGCTGCTGCGGCAGCGTGAACAGCACGCTCACCGGGCGCAGTTCGGTGATGACGACGATGCCCTGGCTGGCGTCGGAGCCGCGCACCAGGTTGCCTTCATCGACGAGGCGGATGCCGGTGCGGCCGTCGATCGGGGCGAGGATGGTGCAATACTCCAGGTACGCTTTGGCGTTGGCGATGGAGGCCTCGTCGACCTTGATCTGCGCCGCCAGCTTGTCGACCGTCGCCACCTGCGTGTCGATGCTCTTCTGCGAGACGATGTTGGCGCCGAGCTTCACGTAGCGGTCGAGATCGCGGCGGGCATTGGCGAGGTCGGCCTCGTCCAGCACCTTCTTGGCGAGGGCCTGATCGAGTTGAGCCTGGTAGGTGGAGGGATCGATCTTGGCCAGCACGTCGCCGCGCTTCACGTCGTGGCCTTCCTTGAAGTTGATGCTCAGGATGCGCCCGTCCACCTGGGGGCGCACGGTAACGGTGTTGCGCGCCTTGGCGGTGCCGACGCCTTCGAGATAGAGCGGCACGTCGCTTATCTGCGCGCGCGCGGCGGTGACGGGAACAGGGCCCTCGGCCAGCAGCCTGGCGCGGCGGCCGGTGAACTGTTTCTGCACGGAGGGCAGCGTCGAGGCGTAAAAGATCAACCCGGCGAGGCCCGCGACCACCGCCATCGCAAGCGCCCGCTTCAGCAGCTTAATCACTGGCAATTCCTTCAAGGCGGGGCGCTCGGTCCCGTGATACTGCTGCATTCCTGGCTCGCGCGTGTACTAACTGCATGGCCGGCCAAGAAACGCATAACGCCCTGCGCGCCGGCTCGTTAGCGCTGAACGGGATGGCAGCGCGTGAACCGTCGCAAGGGACTGGGAATGAATGCTCGTTCACCCTGGATGCCGCCGGGCGGCTCGTCCCCGATCCACCAGTCGGCAAGCATCGGGCGAACATAGCCGGTATCGGATGGGCGTGCCAATACAACAGACGGGCGCATCGGATCAATTCGGCCGGGGCGTGGCCGCGGCGCGGCGGCTGTCCGCACGCCGCGCACGGCGCTCCGCCCTCAACCCTTGCTCTTCGCTTTGGCGGCCGCCCGTTCCGCACGCGCTGCTCGGCAGGCTTCGGACAGGTCGTTCTGATGCTGTTCCAGGCAAGCGCGCAGCATGCCTTTGCCGCGCTCGATCTGGCCACAGAACTTCTGCACGTCGACGGAGCAGGCGGCGCGCATCTTCTGACGCATCTCCGTGGCCTCCGCCGAAGCAGGCACCCCCGGCGCGGTCGGCGTGGCCGGTCCTTGGGCGATGGCGGCAGCCGGCAGCAGGAGGAGGAACAGGGCGGTCGTGCGGGTCGTGAGGATCATTCTCGCATTCCTTTCGCTTTCGCAGCCCGGAGCGAGCCGATGACCCCACGAAACGCGCCGCCGTTCCCGACCCGTCGCTCTGGGTTCGAAAAAAGAGGGCCGCTGTGGCCCTCTTGCCGGCCGTGATGGCAGACGGCGCGTGCGCGCAGTCCGTCATCCGACGGAATTCTATTGCAGTCCCTCCACGCACACGGTGGCGAGGCCGCGGAAGTTCAGGCGCTTCGCGTACACCATGTCGATCCGGCGGATCGAGCGCTCCCAGCCCCTGAGGTCGAGCGGTCGCGTGCGTGTGCCCTGCCGGATCAAGGCGCGCACCGGGACGTCGTCGGGAGCGCCGTTGGCGTAGATCACCTTGAGGTCGAGCATCTCCACGTCGTTGCCCCTGGCCAGCAGCCGGATCGCCTTGAATCGACCTTCGCGCCGGCCGACTTGGATCGTGTCGCGATCAACGCCGAGGAAGCTCACCTGCTTGCAGCCAAGTTCGACCCAGTCGCGGCGCTGGGCCTGGGCGTCCGCGGTGACAAGCCCGGTGCAGACAAGGGCGGCGACAGCGGTCGCGGCAAGAGTGCGCATGCTTCTGTTCCTTCATGCCAGTGTTGAAAAGCTGGGAACGTGGTGGACGGTTGAGATCCGTCATGGGCCCGCTGGGGCCGGGAAAGCGATGATATCGCAACGCGAAGAGGGCCGCCGGGGGGCCGCCCTCTTGCCGCAATTCTGGCCGCAATCGGCGGACTGGGTCTACTGCAGGCCCTCCACG
This sequence comes from Hyphomicrobiaceae bacterium, assembly GCA_036555805.1. Classification (GTDB taxonomy): domain Bacteria; phylum Pseudomonadota; class Alphaproteobacteria; order Rhizobiales; family Hyphomicrobiaceae; genus AWTP1-13. Next base: position 6,403 of record DATBKR010000659.1, read on the forward strand.
CACACGGTCGCCTGACCCTTGAAGTTCGGGATCGTGAGGTAGGTCATCTCGACGCGGTCGATCACGCGCTGCCAGCCGCGCAGATCGAGCGGCCGGGTGCGTTCGCCCTGCCGGATCACTGAGCGGACCGGGACGTGGTCGGGCGCGCCGTTGCCGTACACGACCTTCAGGTCGAGGATGTTGATGTCGGCGCCGCGCACGTGCAGCCGGATCGATTTGAAGCGGCCCTCGCGGCGGCCGATGCGGATCGCGTCGTGGTCGACGCCGAACAGCGAGACGCGCTGGCATCCGAGCTCGCTCCACTCGGGTACGTAGCCCGGCGCGGGGCCGACACCGGGTCCCGCGCCGGTGCTGACCGGCGGGAGCTGGGCGGGTCCAGGGCCGAAGCGCGCCGGCTCGCCGTACACCTTCATTATCGCGCGACCTTCGAAGCTGGGGCGCGAACGGTAGGTCATCTCGATGCGCTGCAGATATTTGCGCTCGCCGCGCAGGTCGATGGGCTGGTCCTGCCCTTCCCGGATCTGCTGGTTGACCTGGAAGTCCTCCCAGAATCCGTTGAAATAGACGAGGCGTACGCTGATGAGGTAGATGTCGCTCCGCTCTGCGATCAGATGCAGGCGACGGAAGCCGCGGGTACGCCACCAATCCTCCGACTGGCCGACGTTGATGGCGTCGCGGTCGACGCGGAAGTTCACCGGCCGTTCGCCCAGCAGCACCCACTCCCGGTCCCATCGCTGCGCTATCGCCTGCGCGCTCAAAGCGCCCGTCAGCACCAGCGCAGCTGCGAGCACTGACAACCTTCTCCAAGGCATCGCAAAGTCTCCCATGTGTGGAGTAATGAATCCTTCCCCGAGGATGCGCGATGCCATCGACCCTCATCGCGGCACGATGATGGCCGTGCGCTGCAGTATTTGCTCGCGGGAGACGGCTTGCGTGCCGGTTGCGCCTTTCGGTTGCGTCTGAGGATGTCGAGCAACCCTGGCGCGTGGGGAGGCGCGGCGCGCCGAGGACGCTGCACGCTAATACTTGACCGAGCAGCCGTAGGGGCGGGTAGCGGTCACCGCGACGGGCCGGCCCGCGGCGACTGCGTCCAGGGCCTCGCGCACGTAGTTGCGCGCGCCCTTCACGCTGGCGGGGTTGGCGGTCGGCCGGTCGTCGATCGCGCCCACCAGCGTGCCGGCGCCGTCGATGACGAACATGTGCGGCGTGGTGCGGGCGTCGTAGAGGTGGCCGAGGTTGCCACTGGGGTCGAGCAGCACGGCGGTCGGGTGCGCCTTCCGGCTCGCGGTGAGCCGGTCGGCCTGGGTGGCTTCCACGTAGCCCTGCTCACCGCGGCGGGAGGAGACGACGGTGAGCCAGATCACGCCGGCGGCGGTCGCGTCCGCCTGCAGGGCCTGCATGTTGCCGGTGGCGTAGTGCTTGCCCGTGTAAGGGCACTCGTGGTTGGTCCACTCCAGGACGACGGTCCTGCCCCGGAACGCCGTCAGCGTGTGCTGCGTGCCTTTGGTGTCCGTGGCCGTGAAATCCGGCGCGGGTCCGCCGGTCTGCACGGCGGCACACGCGGGCACGCCGGGCGTCGTCAGGGCGGAAGCGGCGGCCGAGGCCGCAAAAGCCGTCAGCGCTTGTCGTCGCGTCACGGGCATGTCCGGCTCCCTGGCTGGCGGCCGCGACCGGGTTGCGGCCCCGGAGACTACCGGCTGGCGCCGGAGGCGAGAATGGCCGCCCGCTCGCGGGCCATCACATGCCCGTGTGGGCCAGCGCGGCGGGCGGGGGCAGAGGCAGGTCTGCACAGGCATCGGGGCAGCTTCGCAGCGGCGGGACGCAAAAGTCGCCACAATGACGCGCCGTTAATGACCGTCGACCAGAACCTGCCCAGATGAACCGACACGCGTCCGCCCCCGTACAAACACGATGTTGCCCAATTGCCAGCCAGCGCTACGATCTTGCGGCCGCCGCGTCGTGCCCGCTGGCGAGCGCTGGAGGCGCCGGTTAGAATCGCGCGTACCCTGGAGAGTGCCCTCGATGCTCAGAAGAATGTCGTTGGCTGCGTGCGTAAGCTTAGCAGTCGCCCTCACCGTTGTTGCGTCCGGGTCGGCAGGCGCCCAATCCGCATCCCCTTCCGGCAATGCAGAACAGACGGGCGCGCGCGTCGCGGCGACGCCGCATCCCGACGCCACCGGCGCGAGCGCGTCCGAGCCGTCGACGGTCGAGGCGCTGGACCCGGTGCCGTCGGAGGCGACGGCGCCGGAGTCAACCGAGGCGTCCGAACCCAAAGCGTCCGAACCCAAGGCCTCCGAGGCGCCTGAGCCGACGGCTCCCGCCGTTGAGACACTGGCGCCTGCGCCGGCAGCACCCCCGGCTCCGGCCACGCAGGTTGCCGAGCTCGACCCGATCGTGGCGCAGGTGCGCCAGCAGCTGGCGGCATCGAAGCAGCTTCCCGACGCCACGGCCGCCGAGCGGGCGGCGCTGGTGGCGTTCTATGCCGATCGGACTGTGCCCCTCTGGGTGACGGCCGAAGGCTTCACGCCGCGCGCCCGGCACGCCATGGAGGAGATCGCCAAGGCCGACGATTGGGGGCTGTCTGCCAAGGCCTTCGTCCTGCCGGTACTGGCGTCCGGCGACCTCGCGCCGGCGGCGCTGGCGGATGCCGAGGTCAAGCTCGGCGTCGCCGTGCTGAAATACGCGCGCTACGCCCGCGGCGGACGGCTTGATCCGGCCCAGGTCAGCCGCAACTTCGACCAGAAGCCCACGCTGCGCGACCCCAAGGTGGTGTTGGAGACGGTGGCAGGGCTGGAGACCCCCGGCAGCTACTTGCGCGCCCTGCATCCCCAGCATCCGCAGTTCGAATTGCTCCGCCAGGCGCTGCTCAAGGCGCGTGCCGGATCCGCTCAGCCGGAGGCCGAGCCCGCCGTGCACCTGCCCGACGGGCCCACGCTGAAGCTCGGCATGCAGCATCCCCAGGTGCGGCTGCTGCGCCAGCGCCTCGAACTGGCGGCACCGGCCGGCGCTGAGGACCTCTATGACCAGCAGGTGCAGGAGGCGGTGGCGGAGTTCCAGCGTAAGAACGGCACGCGGCCCGACGGCGTGCTCGGTCCGCGCACCCGCGCCTCGCTCAACGGCGCCGACAAGGCGGCACCCGCGTTCGGGTCCGAGGAACAGCGCCTGATCGTCAACATGGAGCGCTGGCGCTGGATGCCGGAGGACATGGGCGAGTTCCACGTGTGGGACAACATCCCCGAGTTCCAGACCCGCGTGGTCAGGAAGGGCCAGGTCATCCACCAGGCCAGGATCATCGTTGGCCGGGTGGAGACGCAGACCACGATCTTCTCGGCCAACATGAAGTACGTCATCTTCGGCCCCGAGTGGGGTGTGCCAGACTCCATCAAGATCAAGGAACTCCTGCCCTATCTGCGACCGGCCGCCGTCGAGCCCAGCTTCTTCGGCTTCGGCGGGGGCACTGTTACGGATACCCGCATCCTCGAGAAGCACAATCTGCGCGTGAGCTACAATGGCCAGCCGGTCGATGCGAGCCAGGTCGATTGGACCCAGGTCGACATCCGCAGGTATGCGTTCATCCAGCCGTCCGGGGCCGGCAACGTGCTGGGCGCGGTCAAGTTCCGCTTTCCCAACAAGCACGACATCTACATGCACGACACGCCCCAGCGCGACCTGTTCGACAAGACGGTGCGCACCTTCAGCCACGGCTGCGTGCGCGTGCAGAACCCCGGACGCCTGGCCGAGGTGCTGCTCGATGAGGACAAGGGC
>DATBKR010000660.1:0-3652 GCA_036555805.1 Hyphomicrobiaceae bacterium
CGGCTATGCCGAGCGCAACTTCTACATGGCGCAGCAGGCCTGCCACGGCCACCCCATCGTGCTCGGCAACACCTCGCGTCGCACCGGCCCGACCCTGGGCGACCGGCTGGACACCTGGACCGTCGAGGCGCAGCGCGCGCAGCTGATCGCCGCGCGGATCAAGTACGTCGTCCTGCGCTCGCAAACTGCCGCGGATCACGACCTCTGGATGCGGGCGCAGACGGAGGAGAGGCTGCGCTTGGCCTGGGGCTCAAAGGACGCACCGCCGGCGCACTACGCGGCGGTCTACCGCGTGGTCTACGAGAGCCCCGATGTCACGATATTCCGGGTCTACTGAGTGTCGCGGCGGTCTCCAGGCGGCCCGACAGCCGAAGGCTTGCGCTTCCCTCCGCGAGCCCGGTGTGGCATACGCGGGCGTGCGCCAAAGCTCCAGCTGCCGCGCGGAAGTTGTGCCAATCGAGGGTTTTACGCCACCGAAGACTTCGAACGTCTCGCCGGCCGCGATGACTTGCCTCCCTGGGCCGCCAACCGCGGCGACGGGCGACGCCGGACACAGCGGCGGGCCGAGATGCTCCCCAATCGAGGTGCTTCCCATGTCAGCCGCCCGCCTGTCGTTCCTCGCGCTTGCTTTCACGCTGCTCCTCGCCCCGCCTGCCGCGGCCCAGCGGCACGAGCGCATCAGCCCCGATCTCGTGAAGGCACTCAGGGAGGTGGCCGTCCAGAGGCAGCTCATCGCTTCGGGCAGCCTCGATGCGGTGGTCGGGCGCGCCTCGCGCTTCCAGCTGCGAAACGCCATCGAGTGGTTCCGCAAGGCCTACCGCTTCCAGGGCGGCCTCGGCCCTTTCACCAAGGAGGAGCGCGCCAAGCTGGCGGACATCTACGCGCAATTCGAAAAGGCCACCGGCCTCAAGGAGCACGCCTATGACGACCCGGAAACCGGCAAGCGCGTCAAGCTGCGCCTGCCCCTGGCGTTCGTGAAGGCCACCCACACGGAAGGCGGGGGCGCCGACAAGTGGCGTGAGTATCGCGCAGACGACAACAGCGTCTCGGTGGGACCGGTCGCTTACCCGGTGTCGAAGTTCACGCCCATCGCCCTCTTCAGGGAGCGCATCATGAGCGAGCCCCTGAAATACAAGTACCTCCACCTCACCTCCGACGAGTTTACCGCGCTGGGCGAGATCGGCGACGACCGCACCGGCTACGTATCCTACAACCTGGTCCTGTCCTACGGCGACGAGTTGAAAGGGCTCTTCATGCGCTACGCCAAGCGCCCGCCCGACGGATTCACGGTGCCGGATTTCCTGCAGCCGATTGTGGACACGGAGCCGCTGCCGGGCGATGCCGCCAACGTGTCGGAGACTATCCGGCCCGACCCGCGGACTCGGGGGTGGCAGCTCCTGCTGGCGAGCGTCGCCAACCTGATCGCCAGCGATTTCCCCTTCGACAACGGCTGGGAGAAGGTGAGCACCAAGGACTGCCCGCTCGCCAACGAGGGCGAGGACGGCGAGCCCAACGTGCGCATCTTCTTCGGCACCGACCGCAAGCTCAAGCCGGGTGCGCCGCGCTCGGGCCGCGTCGCCGACCCCGACAGCCTGTTCGCCGCCGAGGGGGGCGGCGGTCTGCACCTGGGCTGCGCCTACGTTTCCAAGGCGGCCGCCAAGAGCGAGGCCTGGGCCGACCTCGTCCCGGACTACAAGCTGGTGCGCGAGAGCAGGAAGAAGGGCGACATCGGCGATCAGATCTACCTGACCGACGAGATCGGCGAGACCGGCACGGCGCGCGCCGACGCGCTCGTCTTCGTCCATGGCTACAATGTGCCGTTCAAGTACGCGCTGTCCACGGTGGGCAGGCTGGTAGCGGAGACCGGCTATGAGGGCCGCGTCTACATGTACAGCTGGCCGTCCGTGCAATCGACGCTCGGATACATCCAGGACCTGGACAATGCCGAGCAGGCCGAGCCGTTCTTCCAGTCGTTCATGCGCATCCTGATGCGCGACGCCAACATCTACAACATCGACGTGCTGGCCCACAGCATGGGCTCGCAGACGCTGCTGCGCGCGGTGAGCGCGCTGCGGCCGATCTTCGAGACCCAGCGCGGTGTGGGCAAGTGGGCGCGGCCGATCCGCATCGGCCAGATGATCTTCGCCGCGCCCGACGTGGCGATGTCGGTGTTCGACCAGAAGATCCACCGCATCGCGCCCTACGCCAGGCGCGTGACGGTCTATGCCTCGTCCACCGACACGGCGCTGCTCGCCTCCAAGCTCCTGCGCGGCGGCGTGCCGCGCGTGGGCGATCTCCTGGACGGTGAGCCGATCCTGGTGGGCATCGACAACGTGCACATCATAGACGCCACGGGCAAGGAGCGCTGGTACCGGCTCGACCGCGCGTTCACGGGCTACGGGCACGACTATTTCAGCCAGGACCCGGCCGTGCTGGCAGACATCCGCGAGATCCTGATGGCGCCGCGCGGCGACGACCAGAAAACCCCCGACCAGCGCTCCAAGGACCGCTTCGAGGTGAAGCACTACAAGAGCGCGCCCGAACGGACCTATTGGAGGCTCAGGGACAAGTAAGGCCCGCGAGAACTGGCGCCCAGGGGGAGCCACATCCTTGCGTCACGGGATTTTGGGTGTGTTCTACGGGATGGTGCGAGAGGCGGGACTCGAACCCGCACGTCTTTGAAGGACAACGGCTTTTGAGGCCGCCGCGTCTACCTGTTCCGCCACTCTCGCAAGCCCAAGAAACCCCCCTGGATCGCATTCTATGTCGCATCCGTCGGCGGAGCACAGCCCCGATTTCCACGATTTTATCCAGCGCGTCTCCTGGAACGCCAGCAAGGCACGCTTCCATGTCAGGTCCGTCGCTAAATCGCGAAGCTTGTGCCGCAGCCGCAGGAGGCGGTGGCGTTGGGGTTGGTGACCCTGAACGTGGCGCCCATGAGGTCCTCCACGAAGTCGATCTCGGAGCCATTGAGCAGCCCCAGGGAGACCGGGTCCACTAGCACCCGCGCGGCGCCTTTCTCGATCACGAGGTCGTCCAGCGCGCGCTCCGCCACCAGGTCGAACCTGTACTGGAAGCCCGAACACCCGCCGCCCTCGACGCTGACGCGAAACATGGGCGTCGCCGGCTCGCCGGCTACGATCTCGGCGATGCGGCGCGCGGCGCGGTCGGAGACGGTGATGGCGGCTTCGCTCATGTGACATCCCGCTGTGGTCTTGCTATGCAGGCGTTGATTCACAATGCGGAATCGCAGAATCGCACGGCACAGTCCGCATCTTCAATAGATAGGGCCATGTCCGATCCTGTCAAACCGGCTGCCTGCAAGCCAGCCCCCCCCGCGGCGCCGGGCCGGGACGCGGCGCAGGCGGGCACTCGCGACGCCGGGCCGGTGCGTCCGGTGGCGGCCTACGCGACCCATGCCCGGGAGACGGCCGGGCGCCTCTATCGCGAGCCCGGCTGCCCGATGCGCACCCCCTACCAGCGCGACCGTGACCGCATCATCCATGCGACAGCCTTCCGGCGGCTCACCTACAAGACGCAGGTGTTCCTGTTCCACGAGGGCGACCACTACCGCACGCGCCTCACGCACAGCCTGGAGGTGGCGCAGATCGCGCGCGCCATCGCCCGCACACTGGCGCTGGACGAGGACCTG